>CAMVRH010000098.1 GCA_947169835.1 uncultured Lachnospira sp.
GGAATCTTAACAGCGTTTTTCACATCGCGAATAACATCCCAGTCAGCCTCTCCGCTAAAGTACTGCTCTCTAGTCCTTCCGTGAATGCAAAGTGCAGATGCTCCAGCAGCCTCAGCCACCTTCGCCAAATCAACCGCCTGATTGTCATCTAGTTTAAAACCTTTTCTAAACTTAACGCTAACTGGTTTATCAATTCTTTTTACAACTTTAGAAATAATCTCCTCAGCTAACTTTAAATCCGTCATCAAATATGAGCCCTCGTGATTATTCACAACCTTAGGAACCGGACATCCCATATTTATATCTATAAAGTCACACTTGCCCTCACACACTTTGTAAGCCATATCAGCCATGATATCTGGGTCCGCGCCAAAGAGCTGAATGCCTATTGGATGATCGTCCACTGGAGTGTTGAAATACTTTTTAACAATTTCGTGGTCTGACTCAGCAATTTCTAACAATGGCTCCGTGTTTTTATTATCATAGTAGATTGCTTTTGCACTCACCATCTCGGATACAAAAAGGTCCGCGCCTTGTTCTTTGCACAACAATCTAAATGGCAGGTCCGTCGTCCCTGCCATTGGTGCCAATGCTATTTTGTTTTTGAAAATCTCATTTGCCATTTTATTTGTTCTTATTCTTCTCGTAAATAATTCTCATACCTTGAAGTGTTAGTTCTTGATCATACACATCGATAAAGTCAGTGTTCTCGTAAATAATCTTTCCAAGTCCACCAGATGCCACTACCTTCACATTTTCATAGTCGCACTCTTCTTTCATCTTCTTCAAAATATACTCAGCCTGACCAATCTGTCCGTAAACAATTCCAGCTTGCATACTCATAATAGTATCCGTAGCCAAAATGATCTGTGGCTTTTTAATCTCAACCTCAGGAAGTCTAGCGGTCTCATTCCAAAGAGCCTGCGCACTAATTCTAATACCTGGCGCAGTAACACCCGCGTCAAACGTTCCATCTGGTCCAATCAAATCTATAGTAGTAGCTGTACCAAAGTCCATAACAATACATGGACCGCCATAAATCTCATATGCAGCCACTGCATCTACTATACGATCAGAACCTACCTCTCTAGGGTCAGTTCTGTTAATCTTAATTCCAGTCTTAGTTCCAATACCAACTATCATTGGCTCGATGCCAAAGTATTTGATGATGCCGCTGTTTAGTGAATACATAACTTTAGGCACAACCGAAGAAATCACTACATCTTCTATATCTTTAATGTCGTGACCTTTCTTCTCGATCATCTCTGCAATCTGTGAGCCGTACTCATCAGAAGTACATGACGCCTGGCTGGTAAGTCTAAATGTAGCAACTACATCTTTACCTTCTAAAAGTCCAAGTGTGATATTTGTATTTCCTACGTCTATAACTAATAACATTTTAATCCTCTTTCTTCTGCTCTTGTTTTTCCTTCAACTCTTTTAGAGCATTGTAATAAAGTTCAATAGATTCCAAAAGTTCTTTCTTAGTGTTTTGGATTTCTCTAATCTTTAGTTCGCTTCCGATATCATCGTATAACAAGTCTCCCTCATCAGCTTGAGTTACTAAAGTTAACTTTCCGTCCTCGTCAAACTCCAACAACAAAACTCCACCAACGTCCTCTGTAAACATCACGCACATAATCTGAAGTTCCTGCTTAATTCTTTCTGGAAGAGAATTAAACTCTTCGTTTAAATAAAACTTTTTCTCATATGCGCTAGCGCCACAAAGAACTTTTGTGTGTTCTCCTGTCTGATTAAAGTCTTCTGATTTTTCTAATAGATCTTTTTCCATCACTAATCCTCTTCAAATAGTATTTCAAAAAATAAAGGGCGCGAATTTCTCGCGCCTCTTTTTAATCAATCTCTTCCACTAACTCTGCACTGACATAACCCTTTACGCCATTGAAGTTAATCTGGTACCAGTCGCCTTTCTTTTTGATTACTTCAAACACATCGTCATATTCAGCTTGAGCAATCAACTCTCCATCTTCGGATGGCTTGCTTCTGATATTAATAGTTTCTGTAGTAACTTTTAGTTTGCCAGCACTAGTTTCTTCTTCGGTAGTCTCTTCTTCTGTAGTGGCCTCTTCAGTTTTTTCTTCCACCACTTTTTTCTTTGTGGTAGGAGCCACTGTAGTAACTGTAGTGTTAGCATCTTCTAGTTTCTTTGTTTCCATGTTACTCATTACGATAGCGCCTGCTGTAATGAGAGCTACTAACAAAAATATTATTATGTATAAAACACCATTACTGTGTCTTCTAAATGTATTTTTAAAAATGTTTTTATTATTTCTCTTAGACATTTTTTACCTTCTATATCAATTAAACTATCAATATTCTAAACTACCTTTTTATTTTTTGCAAGAAAAAAGTCGTAGCAAATTGCTACGACTTTAATTTCTTTAATCAATCGACATCTTATAGAGCTACGTCGCCTTTCTTTCTGTCGATTACGTAGTAAGCTTTTCCGTCTTCAGGTTTAACATAAATGTTAACTGTAGTCATTGTCTTCTTACCACTCTTCTTTGTGTAGTCAGCCTTTACAGCCTTTTCAATCTTTTCTACATTGAACTTGTTTCCAGCGAACTCAACGTAAACGTTGTTAGTTTTCTTCTTAGCTGCTGTCTTCTTAGCTGCAGTCTTTTTAGCTGCTGGCTTCTTAGCTGCTGTTTTCTTAGCTACAGGTTTCTTTGCTGCAGTCTTCTTAGCTGCTGGTTTCTTTGCTGCTGTTTTCTTAGCAGTAGTTTTCTTTGCTGTTGCCATGATCATTTCCTCCTAAAATTTCAATCTCAAAAAATTTAAAATAGCTATTGTAAATTTGTTTTTTACAATCTTGAATAAGTGTACCACTTTTATAAAAAAATGCAACAAATTTTATTCAAAAATTTTGTTGCACTTTTTTACTTTTTTATTTTTGTAAAAATATTTTTAGTCTTCTTGATTTTCTAAAAAGTCATTTAGTTTTTTTGTCATCTCATCAGCATCAATTCCGTGAACCATACAAGCTTCTTCCAAACTTTCACCTTGAGCTGCAGGACAACCAACGCAGTGCATTCCTTCTGCCATAAGAATTGGAACACAACCAATATTTATTTCTACGATATCTGCAATAATCATATCCTTTGTAACTTTTGCCATGATTATTTCCTCCTTTAGTTTTTCATTTTCTTCTATATATAATAATTCTTTTTAAATTTTAGTCAACCACTTCTTCGCCGCGGTAGATTGCAACTAGCTGTCTGTTGCCATAGTCATCCACGCAAGTAGAAAGCAATGCCACTTTATCATGCGCGCCCGGCGTTCCAGTTTTAAACTTGAAAGTACTTCTTCTCTTTAAGTCAGCAATCCACTTTGTAAAGTCTGCGTCTGTCTTGAATCCAAATTTGTAAACACCCTCGTTAGTTTTCTGTGTAGAGAATGCACTAAACACATAGTACTTGTAATGTCTGTATCCAACGTACACGTCAAAGACCTTGTGGTTTCTAGCAAACTTTTTCTTTCTATATTTCATTAGATCAGCAAACATAGAACCATCTAACATGTTGTGACCATAAATGATACAACCATCGGCATTTAGTCCCGCAGTTCTGTAATCAATAAAGATAGAACCTGCGCCGTTTGAAACTTTATCAGACCCGTGCGTCAAATAAAACTTATTATCTTCATGCGCCACTATCGGATATTGAATTCTAGAATTATCTAACTTGATGTATCCAACCGCTTCGTCGTTGTACTTTCTCATCGCCTTGTAATTCCAAGACCACTTTTTACTTTTAGTAGAAAAATCTACTCCGTTGTTTGAGTTAGCATTTCCCTGTTCAAACATCTTATCAATCTCAGCATACTTTGCCTCGTCTTCCTTGTAACCAAGATAAGAATCCGTCAAAGAATAAGACGCGTAAATTAGTGCAACTGCTGCTGCACACAAAATTACAATTCTTATTATGTTGAAAGTCTTTGCTGAAATCTTTTTCATCGTGTATCCTTAAAATATTTTGGCGAAGCCGGATGACTTCGCCAAATTTGTTTCATAAATTTTTAAGTTAAATTAAGCTTTGTTAACTGAACCGAATAGTTCCATCTTTTCTTTAACTTTAGCCTTGATAGCTTCGCATCCAGGAGCTAGAAGTTTACGAGGGTTAAATCCTTTCCCTTCTAAATGTTTTCATACTTCGATATACTTCTGTGTCTCTTCTT
>CAMVRH010000099.1 GCA_947169835.1 uncultured Lachnospira sp.
AAACACAAGCTTCGACGAAGAAAACGTTATGCTTGCGCTCTATGCAAAAGAAGTTGCAAACTGTAAAGTTATCACAAAAGTTCACCGCACAGCGTTCGACAAGATTATCGATAGCCTAGATATAGGTAGTGTGGTTTATCCTAAATATATTATTGCGGAGAGAATCTTGAGATTTGTTCGTAGTCAGATGCAAAACGATAGCGGAATTCTTTCACTATATCAGCTTAATGATAATAGAGTGGAAGCTATCGAGTTTGAAATACCTAGTGATGCTAAGTTTATTGATAAGCCACTTAGCGAAATCAAAGTTAAGAAGGGCGTTATTATTGGCTGCGTAACTCACGATAACAAATCAGCTATCGCAACAGGTTCAACATTTATACACGCCGGAGACAAAATAGTAGTACTAACTACAGAAAAAGGTCTTCACGACGTGCATGACATTGCAAAATAGGTGAGATTATGAATATATCAATGATTAGATATTTACTTGCATACGTATTGTGCTTCGAGGGAGCATTTCTAACCCTTCCTGCCATGGTAGGGTTTTATTATGGCGAGACAAAAGATGCGCTAATCTATTTGGGACTAGCAGCAGTTGTATTTGCCATAGGTATGCTTGGAAAAATCAAGAAGCCAAAGAGCGAAGCATTCTTTGCAAAAGAAGGATTTGTTTCGGTATCACTTGGCTGGATTGTACTCAGTCTTGTGGGAGCAGTCCCATTTGTACTAACAGGCGCGATCCCATATTACTTCAACGCATTGTTCGAGACTATCTCAGGATTCACAACAACTGGATCTAGTATCATACATCCAGACGTCTTGACGGCAAACGCAGCGCGAATAGGCATTGAGGGCAAGGAAGTACTGACAGACGCCATCGTCAAAGGCGCCGGCAACTTCCACACAATATCACACGCCACATTATTCTGGCGTTCATTCACACACTGGGTAGGTGGAATGGGAGTGCTAGTATTTATCATGGCGATTTTGCCGCTGGGCGCAAGCTCAAGTATCCATATGATGAAGGCGGAATCTCCAGGCCCTTCAGTTGGCAAGTTTTTGCCGAAGGCGAAGAACACAGCAAAAACACTTTATTTAATATATATTGCAATCACATTTATCGAGATGATTGCACTATGCATTGCAGGACTTACACCATTTGAGTCATCCACACTTACATTCGGTACAGTGGGTACTGGTGGATTTGCCTTGCTGGGAACAAGTATCGGAAGTTATTCGACGGCGGTGCAAATCATAATCACAGTATTTATGATTGTGTGCTCGCTAAACTTTACGATGTATTACTTGCTACTAATAAGAAAGCCGAAACTAGTTTTCTTCGACGAAGAACTCAGATGGTACTTTGTACTGTTAATAGGAGCCATAGTGATTCTTACAATAAATGGAAGAGCATTGTTTAGCGGCTGGGGCGAAGCAATTCAGCAGTCGGCATTCCAGGTGGCATCCATTTCATCAACAACAGGTTACGGAACGGTAGCGAACTTCAACGCTTGGCCGGCACTCACAAAAGGAATACTACTTGTATTGATGGGCATCGGTGCGTGCGCGGGATCTACCGGCGGTGGATTCAAAATGTCACGTTTAATCATCGTGTTGAAGTCGGTTAAAAACGAGATTGTAAACATCACACATCCTAGACTTGTTTCAAAGGTAAAAATGAACAAGAAGAGTGTGGCAAACGACATCATAAAAAGAACAATGGCATATTTGGGTGCATATGTAGCAATCCTTATCGTGTCAGTTTTGATTGTAAGTATAGATGGAAATTCGGTTACGACAAATCTTTCGGCGGTTATGGCTACACTAAACAACATTGGACCAGGCTTTGGTAGAGTAGCAACAGACTTTACATGTTATGGAACAATATCAAAGATTGTTTTGATGTTTGACATGTTAGTAGGACGTCTTGAGATATTCCCACTACTAGTATTGTTCTCAAGCATATTCTCTGGAACAAGACTTCAGGGCAAGAGAGCATTGGGAATTAATACAATGAAGAAGAATTTATAAATAAGTGATATTTGAAATACAAATATGTGACATATAATTTAGGAGAAACGCGAGGAAAGATGGAAGTATACTATTTTGACATTGAGCCTTTGAGAAACAAAGCAATATTTAATGCGCAAATTGAAAACATAACAGAAGGCAGACTAGAGAGAATTGAAAAAAGCCAGTCCACAGCGGATAAGCTTAGACTTATGGGATCTGGACTGATGATAAACTTTATAAAGACAAAGTACTTTGTAGACTCAGATGTAGCTACAGACAAGCACGGCAAACCATACTTTGTAAACTCTGATTTAAAATTCAACCTTTCACATTCAGGCAGATATGTGGTAGCAGCAGTTTCAGACTACGAGATTGGAATCGATATTCAAAAGAAAAAAGCTGATAAGCACAGAATAGCAGAGAAGAACTTCTTGCAAGGTGAATGTGCATATATAAACGCTGGCGCCAACGACGAAGAAAGACACCAAAGATTTTGTGAAGTGTGGACACTAAAGGAAGCCTATCTTAAAAATATAGGAATGGGACTTAGAAAACCGCTAAACTCATTTGAAATAGTGTTTAGACCAGAAGGCCCAGTAATCAGAAATCAAACAGAATTCAAATGCACTCAGTTTAAGATGAATGATACGTATATCGTATCGATTTGTAAGGATATAAATGATGAGGGATTTGAGTTGAGTGAAGTAACATTAGAAAATGTATAAAAGGAAATAAAAAGAAAATGTGTGACCAAAAGGTCACACATTTTTTATTTACTCCATCTTCCACTAGCTCCACACGGCAATACTAGCCCATTAGAACTAACTCGAAGTCCAATCTCATCAGCCTCTACCGTGCCGCCAAACTTGCTTCCGACAGCCATATTTATCATATAACTTAGCACAGCTGGTTGAAGTCCAGTAGTGTAAGAGTTTACCAAGAAGAATAGTGGATCATCATTTAATAATTGAGAACACTTTTCGATAAATGGGAAAATACTTTCCTCAATCTTCCAAATCTCACCCTTAGGTCCGCGTCCGTATGATGGTGGATCCATAATGATAGCATCGTATTTGTTTCCGCGTCTAATCTCTCGCTCGACAAACTTAACGCAATCATCCACTAGCCATCTTAATGGTCTATCAGCCAAACCGGAAGATACCGCATTCTCCTTAGCCCAAGTTACCATACCCTTTGACGCATCCACATGTGTAACATGCGCTCCAGCATTTAGAGCAGCTAGAGTAGCACCACCAGTGTATGCAAACAGATTCAAAACCTTAATCTCATCCTTAGAAGCCTTAGCCTCTCGAATCAATCCGCTAAACCAATCCCAATTCACAGCCTGCTCAGGGAACAATCCAGTGTGCTTAAAACTAAAAGGCTTTAGATTAAACACTAAATCTCCATAGTTTATCTGCCAAACTTTAGGCAAATCATTAAACTCCCATTCGCCACCGCCTTTGTTTGAGCGGTAGTAGTGGCCGTTAGGGTTGTGCCATCTATAGTCCTTCTTTTCAGTGTTCCAAATCACCTGAGGATCCGGGCGCACCAAGAAGAAATCACCCCAGCGTTCAAGCTTTTCGCCGGAGGATGTGTCTAGCACTTCATAGTCTTTCCAATTATCTGCAATCCACATAATAAAACCTCGAATGCTTTCGATGTGCAATACACCGATAATTTCTTTGAAAATTCAATTCAACCATAGACATTATAACACAATACAAAAGGATTGGAGAATAATTGAGAAAATGGGCACTTTTTGCACAAAAAACACCCTCAAATATAATGGAATATTCCCCTTGAATATGGTATAATTTAACGGAATATGGGGTATTGCGCCCAGATGTTTTGGTGCGCAAATTTACAAGATGTTAAAACCCCACAAATCATTAAAAATTAGGAGAAAAAAATGTCTAAAAGAACAGCAACAATACTATCAATCATATGTTTTGTTTTGTTGGTAGTGTTAATAGTTTTGGAGAAGAAGTTAGAAGAATTTATAAAGATACCTATAATATTAGAAGATGAAAGATTAACTTCTGTAATATCTAATCAAGTATTAATTAGTGCTGATTTATCAAGAAAAAAAAGAAAGAAAAAAGTAGATGGAAAAGCAGCTCAAATAATATTACAAAGTTATTTAGATAAG
>CAMVRH010000100.1 GCA_947169835.1 uncultured Lachnospira sp.
AGGCAGCAGACGATGTTAGAAATGGAAAAGAAAAAGCCATAGGTGCATTGGTTGGACAGACAATGAAAGCTACACAGGGTAAAGCAAATCCTGGATTGGTAAATAAGTTGATTAAAGAATTATTATAAAAAGGGGATTTATTATGAACGATAAATACACAACACCACTAGGAGAGAGATATGCCAGCAAGGAAATGCAGTATATTTTCTCACCAGATAAAAAGTTTAAAACATGGAGAAAACTATGGATTGCTTTGGCGGAGTCTGAGATGGAACTTGGACTTAATGTCACACAGGAGCAAGTTGATGAGTTGAAGGCTAATGCTGATGACATTAACTATGATGTGGCTAAGGCTAGAGAGAAAGAAGTTCGCCACGATGTTATGAGTCATGTTTATGCGTATGGCCAGCAGTGTCCAAATGCTAAGGGTATTATTCACCTTGGTGCTACTTCATGTTACGTGGGTGATAACACAGATATAATCATTATGACAGAGGGTCTTAAACTTGTTAGAAAGAAACTCTTAAACGTAATGAATGAGTTAGCAAAGTTTGCTGACAAATATAAAGACCTACCAACTCTAGGTTTTACTCACTTCCAGCCTGCTCAGCCAACAACTGTTGGTAAGAGAGCATCTCTATGGCTTATGGAGTTGAAACTAGACTTAGATGATATCGACTATATGATTGATCAGATGGTTCTTTTAGGCTCAAAGGGTACAACAGGTACTCAGGCTAGTTTCCTAGAACTATTTGAAGGTGACCATGAGAAGGTTAAAGAACTAGATAAGAAGATTGCTGAGAAGATGGGCTTTAAAGAGTGCATCCCAGTTTCAGGTCAGACTTATTCTAGAAAGATTGATACAAGAGTGCTTAACGTGCTTTCAGGAATTGCTGCAAGTGCTCACAAGTTCTCAAACGACATTAGACTTCTTCAGCATTTGAAGGAAATTGAGGAGCCATTTGAGAAGAGTCAGATTGGTTCTTCGGCCATGGCGTATAAGAGAAATCCTATGCGTTCAGAGCGTATTGCATCACTTGCAAACTATGTAATGACAGTTAACATCAACCCAGCCATTACATCATCTACTCAGTGGTTCGAGCGTACACTTGATGATTCTGCTAACAAGAGAATCAGTGTGCCAGAGGCATTCCTAGCAACAGACGGAATCCTAGACCTTTATATGAACGTGGTAGATGGACTAGTAGTCTACGACAAAGTAATCACAAAGAGACTTATGAGCGAGCTACCATTTATGGCTACTGAAAACATTATGATGGATGCCGTTAAGGCAGGTGGAGATAGACAGGAACTTCACGAGAAGATTCGTCAGCTTTCAATGGAGGCTGGTGCAAATGTTAAGCAGAAAGGTCTTGAAAACAACTTACTTGAGCTAATTGCAAACGACGAATCATTTGGCTTAAGTCTAGAAGATTTAGAGAAGACTATGGACCCTTCAAAGTATGTTGGACGTGCTCCAGAGCAAGTGGAAGAGTTCCTTCGTGATGTGATTAATCCTATACTTGAGGCAAACAAAGATGAGCTGGGATTAAGCGCAGAAATTAACGTTTAATAGGTGCAAAGAGCAGAAAGTAAATTGTGAAAATTCTGTTACCACTTTGTGATACCAAAGGCAATAAAATGCTTTAATAAAAGAATATAATATGATAAAATCGGTTATGTGTGAAATCGGCATATAACCGATTTTAATTTGAAGACAGAGGTGAAAATTATGTTTAAAAAATTACTAGCAATTATGCTTACAGTAGCAGTTGCATTCAGTTTAGTAGGATGTGGCTCAGACGAAGGCAAAATCAAATTAGCTAAATACAAAGGTGTAGTAGTCTATAAAGACGACATCAAAGTAACAGATGCAGACGTTAAGTCAGCAATCGATAATGCTTTGAGCCAGAGCGCTAAAGAGAAGAAAGTTAAAAAGGGTAAAGTAGGCGCTTCTGATAAAGTTAACGTAGACTACAAAGGCCAAATTGAATATAAAGGAAAGAAGGAAGCCTTTGAAGGTGGTACGGCAGAAAAGCAAGATATCGATCTAGCTCAGGATGCACAGAACTATATTGAAGGTTTCACAAGTTCAATTGTTGGACATAACGTAGGTGACAAGTTCACAGCAAAGATGAAGTTCCCTAAGACTTACACAAACAAAGCAAAGGTTAAGGGTAAAGAAGTTTCACTTGCTGGAAAGCCAGTATGGTTTACTTTCAAGATCAACTCACTTACAAAGAAAGACACACCAAAACTTAATGATAAGTTTGTAAAGGAAAATGCTAAGACATTATTCCAGGCAGATAAAGATATTAAGACTGTAAAAGAACTTAAGAAGTACATCAAGACAGAAATGAGAAAGTATAACATTTCTAACAAGATTATGGGCAAGATTCTTGAGGATTCAAAAGTAACTAAGTACAGCGACAAAGAACTCAAGAAGGCTAAGAAGAAACTTACAGATCAGCAGTTGGCTCAGTACAGCCAGCAGTTTGGCGGAGAAGTTTCACTTGATGCTTACCTAAAAGCTTGCCAGATGTCAAAGAAGCAGTGGAATAAGCAGTTAACAGAGCAGGCTAAGCAGGTTGTTAAGCAGAATATGTTTATCAGAGAAGTTGCTAAGAGAGAAAACTTAACTCTATCTGCTAAGGAATACAAAAAAGAAGCTAGCAAATACGCTAAGCAGAATGGCATGACTCTAAAGGACTTCGAAAAACAGCAAGGAAAAGATGAAATCGAAATTGGAATTCTTGCTCAAAAAGTTCAAGACTTTATCGTAGATAACGTAAAAGAGAAGAAGGGTTCAGAGCCTACCACTACACCAGCCCCAATGACAACAAAGAAGGCTAAAACTACAAAAAAAGCTAAGAAATAATTAACTCGTTTGAGAGAAAAAAATGAACTCAAAATTACGACTTTTTAGTAATTTTGAGTTTATTTTTTTAGGCTCAAACGGCTTTACTTATGGCTTTTTTTGTAGTATATTAGCCTTCGCGGATGGTATTCGTAAGAAACCATACCCTGAAAAGCGAATAGAGATGACGGATTGAGCCAGAGCTTATATCGGAAGAATAAGACTCATTGTCCCGGAAGGAGGGATGCCCATGAAGTTTGGATTTATTGGCGCGGGAAAAGTTGGCTTTTCCCTTGGAAAATATTTCGCTGACCATGATTTAGACGTCGTGGGTTACTACAGCGAAGCAAAACAAGATTCACTTGAAGCAGCAGAATTTACTAATAGTAAAAGTTACGATTCATTAGATGAGTTAGTAGCGGATAGTGATGTTTTATTCTTAACAGTGCCAGACGATTCTTTGGCGGACGTCTGGAATCAGGTAAGTTTAAGTCATTTTACCGATAAGATTATATGTCACACTAGTGGCGTGCATTCATCGGAAATCTTTTCAGGGTTAGATAATCATAATTCTTATGGTTATTCCATCCACCCACTCTGTGCGATTAACGACAAATACAAATCGTACAAAGAGTTATCCAATATTTATTTTACAATCGAGGGCGACAAAGAAAAATTAGACGAGGTGTCTAATCTATTTGTGCGTCTTGGAAACAAAGTAAACCTTATTAAGACAGAGGATAAGGCTAGATATCATTTGGCGGCGACGGTTGCTAGCAACTTGGTGGTAGGTCTTGTTGATATAGCAGAGCGTGTCATTCCGCATGAAGCTTTGGTTCCGATTATGAAAGCCAATATGGATCACATCATAGAAGATGGAACAGTGGAAGCTCTTACGGGACCAATTGAGCGAGGAGATGTAAGCACTATAGAGCAGCATTTGATGGTGCTTAAGGCTGATGAGATAGAAGTTTACCAGTCAGTATCAAAACAAGTGTTGGAAGTTGCAAAGAAAAAACATCCAGATAGAGATTACACAGAAATAGAAGAACTATTAGAGATTCAACCTATAGATTATTAAGGAGACAAAAATGAAAAACACAGTTACAACATTACAGGAACAAAAGAACAACGGAGAAAAGATTTCAATGATCACTTGCTATGATTATTCATCGGCAAAGATCATGGAAGAAGCGGGTGTAAACACAATACTAGTTGGCGACTCGCTTGGAAACGTGATGCTTGGTTACGAGGATACTTTGCAGGTGACGATGGAGGATATGATTCACCACTGTGCGGCGGTAT
>CAMVRH010000101.1 GCA_947169835.1 uncultured Lachnospira sp.
GCAGATACAACTGCAACAGCAGATGCAAATGGAGCATTGGGAATTGTTCTTCCTAAGATTGGTGGAACTGAAGCAATCAAATCAGATGTTGATATGTTTACATACGAAGTAAAAGTGGGAGATGATTGGATTCCGCTAAACGATATTGCAGCAAGTGGATTTGTCTATGAAGGTAGTGGATACAATAGTGCTTCATTGTCGCAGCAATGGGGATACTTTATCGACCACGTTTACGGACTATGGTTCCAGCCAGTTAAACAAAATACTACACTAAGAATTGGTTATCCAAAGAACGGTGAAAAAGGTGGAGCAATTGATGGAAACTATGTTACATATACACTTATTGGAAACCCTGATGCAACAGGAAACCTTCCAGATGATATGTTAACAGAACTTACTGTTGATGATGAGACAAACTCAGATGGATATACACCAGCTGGATGGAAGATGATTTGGAATGACGAATTCAGCGGAAACGCACTTGATACAAATAAGTGGAATGTAATTGAAGGATACTTATTAGAAGAAGATAACATTGATACCTTCGGCTGGGGCAACCAGGAGCTTGAATGGTATTCAAAAGATAATGTAAAGGTTGAGAATGGATTACTAAATATTCATATGAAAAAAGATAAAAAGACATTCTACGCTAAAGGCGACACTGCTCATGCAAACGGAAGAACTGCTGAGTATTCATCTGGAAAGATTACTACTCAGAACAACTTCTCAGTTAAGTATGGTCGTGTAGATGTTAGAGCAAAATTCCCTAGCGGAAATGGGATTTGGCCTGCAGTTTGGATGCTTCCAAATGATAACCTATATGGTGCTTGGGCATACTCAGGCGAGATTGATATTGCCGAAGGTAGAGGAAGAGTTCCAAACAAAGTATTCGGTGCTATGCACTACGGTGGAGCTTGGCCAAATAACTTAAACACAAGTGATCTTCTTGATATCACAGCAGATGGTAAGAAGAAAACTGATACAACAGATTGGCACGTATACAGTGTAGTTTGGGAGAATGACAATATCAAAGTTTACTGTGATGGTAAAGCATTCTTCAAATGTACAAAGGATCAGTGGAAGTCAAATTCAGATATGGGCAACTCATATGCTCCATTTGATCAGAGATTCTATGCAATTATTAACCTAGCATGTGGTGGTACATTTGATAGTGGAAATAAACCTGGTGATGATTTCACAGGAGCTGACCTTTATGTAGATTACATTAGAGCATACCAGAGAATGGTGGGCGCTAATGATGATGAGCAGCCTGATCACAACCCAGGTATGAAGACTGATGGTGTAGATGATAATCTTTACGGAGATTACAAGATTGGTAAAGGAGGAGCACCAGTAGATCCTACTACAGAGGCACCTACAGAAAAACCAACTGACCAACCTACAGTTAAGCCTGATGAAACTACAAAGGCACCAGTTAATCCAACTGTTAAGCCTACAAAGAAAGATAATTCTAAATTGATTAATCAGATTAAGGTTAGCAAGGTAACTATTAAGAAAGCAGTGAAAAAGAAATCTGCTAAGAAGATTAAGATTACTTTGAAGAAGACCGTGAAGATAGCTGACGGATATCAAGTTAGAGTTTATAAGTCTAAGAAAAATGCCAAGAAGAATAAGAAGGCAGTAGTTAAGAAGACAATAAATGCTAACAAGAAGAAGTTTACAGTTTCTAAAAAGAAGATTAAGAAACTAAAGAAAATCTTTGTAAGGGCAAGAGCATTTAAGAAGATTGACAGTGTAATGTACTTCGGCAAATGGTCAAAACCTAAGAAGGTTAAAATAAAATAGTTTATTGTAAGATTTTTCAATAAAAAAGACCGGTCTATTCAGTTATTATAACTGTATAGACCGGTTCTTTTTTGTTTTGAAATAATTAATAAGTTTTAGCTTCCTCTTCGCCGTTCATTACTCTTAGTGCACCTTGTGCTAGAGCAAGAAGTTCGTCTTCTCCTGGATAAACAGTGATAGGAGCGATAAATCCGCAGTGATCTTTAAAGTAATCACAAGTGATTTGGTTATAAGCAATACCACCTGTTAGGATGATTTGGTCTACTTTACCGTCTAATACTACAGCCATAGAACCGATTTCTTTTCCTAGTTGATAGTGGAATGCATCTCTTACCAAAGCGGCTTTTTCGTCTGTTTTAGCCATCTCAACAACCTCACGCATATCGTTTGTTCCAAGATAAGCATTGAAACCACCGTTTCCGTTTATCATCTTTCCAACTTCAGCCTGAGTGTAATCTCCACTGAAGCAAACCTTCATTAGTTGTCCTGATGGAAGTCCGCCTGATCTCTCTGGTGAGAATGGACCATCACCATCTAGTGCGTTAGCAACATCAATAATCTGTCCGTTTTTGTGAGCGCCTACTGAAACACCACCACCCATGTGAACAACAATCAAGTTTAGTTCATCGTATGGCTTACCAGTTTCTTTTGCATATCTCTTTGCAACAGCCTTCTGGTTTAGCGCGTGGAAGATTGAAACTCTGTCCATCAAAGGATGACCTGATAGTCTAGCAACATCTTGTAGCTCATCAACCACAACAGGGTCAACAATATATGAAGGAACACCAATCTCCTGTGCAATATCATATGCAAGAAGTCCGCCTAAGTTAGAAGCGTGCTGTCCTTGCTTACCAATCTTTAGATCTTCCAATAACTCAGGAGTAGTAGCATAAGTACCACCTGGAATTGGTTTAAGTAGACCGCCACGTCCCACAACAACGTCTATGCTATTTAGATCTACATCTTTTTCTTTTAGTACATCTAAAATAACGTTCTTTCTAAAATCTTTCTGGTCATAGATTGTATCGTACTGTGCAATCTCTTCTGTAGTGTGACGAAGTGTCTCTTCCATAAGCTGAGTTTCATCTTCGTATACACCAATCTTAGTAGAAGTAGAACCAGGGTTAATAATTAAAATCTTGTAACTCATAATTTCCTCCTATAAAAAAATAGCGCTGCAAAGACAGCGCTAATTAAAATCTATTTGTTCATAGCCTCAGCTACAACAGCACCTAGTGCAATAGAGTTAACTTTTGCTTCGAACTCATCAGAACGTGAAGTAAGAATAACAGGAGCTTTTGTACCTGTTAGGATATTTCCGTTCTTACATGGTGCAGTGTGAACTAAACTCTTATATGTGATGTTACCTGCTTGAATGTCAGGGAATAGTAGGATGTCAGCATCACCAACAATCTTTCTATCAGTTGTTCCTTTGTGGAATGCAGCCTGTGGCTCGATAGCAAGATCAAGTGAAAGTGGACCATCCACGATACAATCCTTAATGTCGCCTGCTTCATTCATCTTTGTAAGTTCCTCAGCTTCAACTGTACAAGGCATTTTTGGATTAACTACCTCAACAGCTGCAAGAGGAGCAACCTTAGGGTTATCAACTCCACAAGCCTGAGCAATCTCTACAGTATTTCTGATGATGTTAGCCTTTGTCTCAAGGTCTGGATATGGGATGAAAGCAACGTCTGATAAGAATAGTAGACGATCGATTCCCTCAATATCAAATACACAAACGTGTGACAAAGTCTTGTCAGTTCTAAGACCAACTTCTTTGTCGAGAACGCTCTTTAGGAATGACTTAGTGTCAATCAAACCTTTCATATACATATCAGCTTTTCCATCGTGTACTAGCTTAACAGCAGTAAGAGCAGCCTCGTATGTATCTTTAACGTCGATAATCTCGAAGTCCTTTACATCCATCTTCAAAACATCTGCAATAGTTTTGATTTTCTGCTCATCACCAACTAGTATAGCGTCAGCGATGTTACGCTCTTTAGCAGCCTTAACCGCCTCTAATACAGCATCATCCTGTGCACATGCAACGGCAACTTTCTTTACTGGACAAGCTGCAACTTTTGCAAGTAAATCATCATATGTTTTTGCCATTTTTATCTCCATTCCGCCGCGCGTTTCCTGCGGCAAATAAAATTACTCATTTAATAGGAAATAACCTATTAAAACATCCCATATATACTATCAAAATAGGTATGCAAAATCAAGATAAAATGGGTTATAATACAAAGAGATGTTTAGATTATTAAAGTATCTAAAACAGCATAAAGTTGATTCGATTTTAGCTCCAATCTTAAAGATGATTGAGGCTGTGTTTGACTTGCTTGTTCC
>CAMVRH010000102.1 GCA_947169835.1 uncultured Lachnospira sp.
ACACTTCTAGAGATTTCCGCTGCAAAGGCCCACTTTATAACCAGATATCTCAATTAATGCGTCATTTTTCTTATTGTGTCGCAACTGTTACTATACATTTAGTAAAATAGTGCATTCAATACAATACATACTGTTCGAATATAAGATATGTTGTTACACAAGAGAATATGGAGGCACAAAACATGAACAAGACAGAATTTGCAAAAAGACTAAGTGAAATCATGGAAGAAAACAACAGGACAGCTAGGGACGTCAGTTTAAACATTGGACAGAACTCAGGATATATTAACAGTATTCTGAACGAGAAAGCATACCCTTCTATGGATGTATTCTTTAAAATCTGCGAAGAACTAAGCATCACTCCTGTGGATTTCTTTGATACCGAAAATAAGTATCCAGAAATGATGAATCGAATTATTCCTTATCTCAAGGAATTAAATTATGAACAGTTTGACACTATAGAGAAAATAGTTAAAGCAATTGTGGAAAACAACAAATAAAAAATCAGCACTTATGTGCTGATTTTTTTATACTTTCAAATTCTCAAGGAATTCTATTATTCTTCTCTTTGAACTTCTAATCTTCAAGATCATAAACCCTGTAACAAACACCGCAATTGCAAATGCTACTAAAGCAATAATTGTATTCTTCTGCTGGTTTTGCACTACTGAATAAACCAGTCTAGCAATTATTAGTGCATACAGTATGGCTGCTATTACATAAAGGTATATTCCGTAGCTAACTTTACCTACCAAAGAAGTTTTTCCATCCTTCTCTTCAACAGTTCCTTTAAATCCAATAGGGTAATACTTTTTACCCTTCTCGTGATCTAGGTTAAATGCCAAAGAATAGTCATCATTATCTTTAGTTACAATGAAACCTTCTTTTTCACCTTGCCTAATAATAGCGTTTTTAAATTTTTCTTTATCATTCTGATACTCGAAACTTAACATCTTATCCTCTACTTGCCTTAAACATTAAGTCTTCCCATCTTCTATCTACTTCTCTCTGGTACTCTTCTAGTAAGTGCTCGTTCTCTGGAGTAAATAGATGTTTGAATCTACCCTGAGTACGTAGGAATTCCTCAATAGGAAGTCTATTCTTTGGTTCGTAACTTACAATCCACTTGCCATCTACCACTTCGTATAGTGGCCAGTAATTTGTCTCTACCGCCAAACGACAAATCTCCATAATATCATCTGTCTGATACTTCCAACCTGTTGGACATGGTGCCATTACGTTAAGGAATGCTGGTCCCTTAGTGTAGATTGCACGCTCAGACTTTGTATGAAGATCCTTCAAACCATTAAAGAATGTAGTCTGTGCTACATATGGAATATTGTGCGCTACCAAAATGTCTGACAAATCTTTTCTGTACTGTGTCTTACCAACTGACTCGCTACCAACTGGTGTAGTAGTGGTATCTGCATACATTGGTGTAGCTGATGAACGCTGTGTACCTGTGTTCATATATGCGCCGTTGTCGTAACAAACGTATGTGTAGTCTGTTCCACGCTCCATCGCGCCCGACAAAGACTGAATACCAATATCATAAGTACCGCCGTCTCCGCCAAAGACTATGAACTTATAATCTTCATCAATCTTACCTTTGCGCTTCATTGCTTCATATGCACCTACAACACCACTCATAGTTGAACTGGCATTTTCAAACGCACTATGGATATAACTATCTTCCCATGCTACATATGGATACTGGAATGATGATACATTAAGACATCCTGTAGCACAGCCGATAACTGCTTTGTCTTCTGGTTTTAGTCCACGAAGGACATTTCTAGCACAGATTGTTGCTCCACAACCTGCACACATTCTGTGACCTGGCGCAAAACGTTCAGGTTTATTCATTGTTTCTCTAAAATTATAACCCATTATTTTGCCTCCTTATCACGTAATCCCATATAGCGATAAATCTCTCCTCTATCGCCAGTCTTCGCAATATCTTTAAGTGTCTCGTAAACACCCTTAATATCTTCTACTTTTACATCACGTCCACCGATACCATACATAATATCGATAGCAAGTGCATCACAACCATACTGGTACATTGCCTGCATAGTTTCTGCACCCAAAGGTCCACCATTTGTAGAGAACGCTTCACTTCTATCCATAACAGCAACAGCCTTACATCCCTTAAGAGCATTTCCAATCTCTTCTGCTGGGAAAGGTCTAAATGATCTAACCTTTACTAGACCAACTTTGTCGCCGGCTTCTCTCATCTGGTCGATTGCTTCCTTCGACGTACCCGCTGCTGAGCCGATAATAACTATCGCATACTCTGCATCGTCCATCTTATATTCTTCAATCAAACCGTACTTACGGCCTGAAATCTTTTCAAAATCTTTTGCCACATCCATGATTACTTGCTTTGCATTTTCCATAGCGTGAGCCTGTGCTTTTCTAGATTCCATATAGTAATCTGAAACAGCATATGGGCCTACGGCAAACTTCTCGTCTGGGTTTAGCAAGTACTCAGATGCTTCTCTCTCACCCACGAATTTCTTAACCACATCGTCTTCTAACAATTCCATATCGTTAACAGCGTGACTTGTGATAAATCCATCCTGGCAGATCATAATTGGAAGCATAACATCTTTGTGCTCCGCAATATTAAATGCCATAACCATGTTGTCATAAGCTTCCTGGTTGTCCTCTGCGTATAGCTGAATCCAACCTGAATCTCTAGCGCCCATTGTATCTGAATGGTCGCAGTTAATGTTAAGTGGTCCAGTAAGCGCACGACAAACTGCTGCTAGTCCAACTGGAAGTCTACTAGATGCAGCAACACCTAACACTTCCCACATAAATGCAAGGCCTGCAGATGATGTGGCAGTAAGAGCTCTTGCTCCTGCTGCTGATGCACCCATGGCCGCACTCATTGAACTGTGCTCACTCTCCACTGTAATAAACTCTGTATCCACTAATCCATTTGCCACGTAGTTTGAGAAGTACTGAGGCACTTCTGTAGATGGTGTGATAGGAAAAGCTGGAAATACGTCAGGATTAATTTGGCGAAGAGCTGTAGCAACAGCCTCGTTACCTGACATAAATGCCTTCTTACTCATTAGACTTCACCTCCATCGTTATAGCATTAAATGGACAAGCCTTCACGCAAATGCCGCAGCCTTTGCAGTGGTCTAAATCTATAGGTTGTCTCTTGTTCTCTTTTACTGCGATACAACTGTCCGGACAGACAGGTACGCAAAGCAAACATTGTTTACATTTTTCTTCGTCTATCACTGGCGCTACGTTTGTCCAGTCACCCGTGTTGAACTCTCTAGTAGTTCCACTACCTACGATAGTGTTTCCGCGAGTAACATCTTGCCAAGCAACGTCCTGACCTAATTTTTTCAAATCTGACTTAGCCATTACTTAACCTCCTCAAACGCTTTTTTTAGAGCCTTCATATTGCCGTCCACCACTTCTGGCTTCTTTGCAAATTTATGTTTGAATGATCCTTCCATCTCTTCGAAGAAAGTATTCTCCTCCAAAGCTCCAGTAACTTTTACGATAGCTGAAAGCATAGGTGTGTTAGGGAAGTTCTTTCCTAGACACTCCATTGCTATGCTTCTAGCATCTACTGTATATACCTTGCCCTTATATCCATTAAGGTGTGGCATAATCTCATCTTTGCTCTTTGCTGTATTTATCAAGATGGCTCCGTCTTCCTTTAAGCCCTTCGTTACATCCACGCACTCTAGTAATGTCTCATCTACCACTACCACATACTCTGGCTCGTAGATATTTGAATGTACGCGAATAGGAGTGTCGCTTATTCTGTCATACGCAGTGATAGGCGCACCCATTCTCTCTGGTCCGTATTCTGGGAAACCTTGAGCACATTTGCCCACTTTGAAGGCAACTTCCGCTAATAGTAGCGCTGCTGTTTTGGCTCCCTGGCCTCCTCGACCATGCCATCTAATTTCTAGTGTTTTACTCATTTAAAAATCCCTCTTTTTTTATAATATCTGATTTCAGAGTCAACGAATATTATAGCAAAAAACACGATAAAAAGGAAGATGTAAGCATGTCTTAACAAAGAAAAAGAGCTCTAGTAATGAGCTCTTTCTCCACCAATATATTTTGGTCTAGTATATGCCGCTAAAACTATAGCTTCACCTATTTTGTT
>CAMVRH010000103.1 GCA_947169835.1 uncultured Lachnospira sp.
CCATCCCACTCGTAGCTACTTACATAATCTGGCATATCTGAAATCTGCTTTGGAATATCAATCTTTCCACTGTCTGCTTTTTTGATTCCTGTTAGATAGAATCCATATGAATTGTCTGCTGTATATTCATATCCAGCATCCTTCATTGCTTTTTCAAATACAGTTTGAACAGTATCTCCATCTTTTATCTCAACCTTTGTTGGCTGAACTAAAAGTCCCTGTCCAATAGTTAGTTTTTCCACTGTGAAGTAAACGCTCTTTGCAGTAGCAGCATTTGCGTTAACTGGTGCAAAAACCAATGTTAGTGCTAGTGCGATAGCACAAATCATACTAGTAATTTTCTTCATGTTACATTCCTCCGTGTATTAATTTAAAAAGTCTTGCTAGGCGCAAGACTTTTTGTATATATTAACTAACTAAACCTAATAAAGGTCTAGTGCTAATTCGTCTTGCCTACGAATAAGTTGTCTGTAGTCTGAGCACTCTGACTTATGATCGCTCTACTAAGGTGCCTGTGAAGCATTCTCCCGTTCGTCCCAAATACAGTAGGGATAGACTGCGTCGGATTCTCACCGAACTTTCCTCTGACCAAATGGTCGCGACTACAGTTTGTATTTAATTTTATTCGTTAAAGAATTGTTTTGGCTCGATGTAATAATCTCCACCCTTTAAGAAGAAGAAATCATTCACTCTATTCTTCTGATCAAACAACTCGTTATATTGGATTATAGCATAATCGTTTAGATCTTTTGAGTATTTTGACTTTTTGTCAATGTCATAGAATTTGCCATCGTCGCCTTTATAGAATAATGCTGTAACTACTGGAAGTTTCTTTCTCAAATTCAACAAATATTTATTGTAGCCAGTCATATCGGCACCTATCATATCCAACAAATATGATGATAGATAGTTACAACTCATATTCTCATTTTCTTTTTCTTTTATATCATAGTTGGCCCAAATTACATATGGTGTAGAATACCAGTTTGCCGTATCCTCCGTTGTAAATTCAGACTGTTTTTTCTTGAACAATGTCTCGTAGAACTGCTCTACTAGTGGAGGCTGGTGATCGCCAAACATTACGATAACTGTTGGCTCGTCCACCTTCTTATAGTGTTCTACTAATTCTTTGAAGGCGTCGTCTGACTGCTTAACTAATGTCATGTACTGGTTGTTCTCTTCTGTACTTAATCCAGAAGTTGTAACCTTAACATCAACATTTACTTTGCCTCGCTGTCCTACATAACCACCGTGGTTTTGAACAGTAACATTAAACTGATAGTAAGGAGCTTTGCTCTTCTTTTTCTCAGCCTCATAATCCTTGATAATCTGTCTCATATCACTAGCGTCCGATACAAAGTTTCTAGTGTACTTCGCGTCTTTGTAGTGCTCTTCTGAGTAGAAGTTTTCAAATCCTAGGTATGAGTATACGTTTGGTCTGTTCCAACCATCTCTCTTGTATGGATGGTATGAATTGTTACCTGAGTATCCTTGCATCTTAAGTGTTCTTGTCATTGAAGGCAAAATTCCACTTAGCAAGTTGTTGTATGGCA
The DNA here is from genome assembly GCA_947169835.1 of uncultured Lachnospira sp. Lineage (GTDB taxonomy): Bacteria > Bacillota > Clostridia > Lachnospirales > Lachnospiraceae > Eubacterium_G. Next base: position 1,554 of record CAMVRH010000103.1, read on the forward strand.
CTGCTCTTGGAGCAAAGAATGCCATGTTGTTTCCTGTTAAGAATTCGAACTCTGAGTTCGCTGTGTTTGCACCCTCAATAGATACAAATAGTTGTCCTCTAATCGCATCTTTCTTAAGTGCTCTTAAGTATGGCATATAGTCTTCAGTAGTTTTCAACTCGCCATCATATGTAAAGTCCGCCAAAGACTCATTCATTATTGCGATGATGTTTGGCATCTTTTTCTTTGTCGCATTATCTTTTGAAGTAACATCAGATTTATAATCCTTGGTTAACTCTTTAACCTTATCCACTGAATAGCCCTTTGGTTTTTCAGTCTTAATGTACTTCCATGAAGTTAAGAACGATAGCGCTGTACCATTCTTTCTATATGTAAGTTGTGGTTTCCACTGGCTATCCTCAATACCGCTCTTTGCAACAATCTCAGTCTGAACAAAGAACCAATATCCAAAAATAAGTCCTGCCACACCGATAATTACTGGGATAAATCTTAGTTTTAATCTAACACCCTTGTACGGTTTCAAACCAAGCATCGTGCCTGCGGCCGCTGCAAATAACGCAACGCCCCAAAGTACCCACATATCAAACTCGTAAACATATCCTGCTGCCACATTCTTAGCTGTGCCAATAGACATGATATCCTGAACTAGAATAGGGATTCCTCTAAACGCTGTTACATAGTAGTTTGTCAAACCAATCACTAAGGTGATTGTCCATGTAATTAGCGATGCGTACTGCGTTCTATTTGTGATAGCATACGCCGCCGCCAAAACAATGGCATAAATCATCAAATTATACCAACCATCAAGCGTTAGAAGTTTTTCTTCCACGTATGACATAGTGTGCTTTGATAAAAGCTCCATAATGAAATACGCTGTGAGTGGTGTTGTGACAAAGAATACTCTTGAAATCCATTTCTGTAAATCAATTTCTTTGCCGCTCTTTTTCTTTATGAATTCTTGAATTCTTCCGTATGGAAGCCAGATAAGAATTATTCCAATCAACAGAATAAGTGCCATCTTTATAAACAACACGATATCGTAGTTCATAAATGACATTCTAACTCTAACATTGTCTGTCTTTAGTGTTTGTTTTCCATCAATAGTTCCAGGCTCAGTGACATATGGATTGAACACACTTGAAACATACACTCCAAAGCCCTGTGCATTCTTAAAGTCATTGCACTTAAACACTGCTGTGTATACTTCTTCTTCCTCCATCTCTGGTCTATCTAAAAATCTAAACCAAGCAAACTTGTTAGTCTCAATAGTATTTGCTTCGATAGTATCTGTACAAATTTCTTCGCCCTTATGGTAAATAGTAACAGTTACACTACCTGTTGCTTTTTCCATACCCATGTTGTCCATACAGATTCCTATTTTCTTTAGTTCGCCGTCGCGAGCGATAAAACTCTGCTTGATAACACTGTCGCTCTTTAGCTTAACTAGCTTTTGATTTGGATCTGCATATGCTCTTGTCTTGTGTGCGTTGTAGCATGCCTTATAATTTACAAGCAAGAAAACAAGCCCTGCCAAAACAAGTAGGGTTCCTAGTATTCGTTTAATTAATGGCCAATGAATTTTCCCCTTCATTTTTCCTCCTGAACTAACTGATTATATATGTCTCGTTTTGATACGCCTCTATCTTTTGCCACTTTCTTCATCGCGGCCTTTTTATCTAGCCCTTCGTCTAAATATATTTTCATGTGATCTTCCAAAGACATGTCTTCCCACTTCTGCCTCTCCTCTTGGTCCAACGCTTCTTGGTCTTTGCCTTCAATCACCAAGACAAACTCACCTCTTGGCTCCTCTGCCTCGTACTTTTCTCTAGCGTTTTTTAATGTCGTCAAAAATGACTCTTCATATTTTTTAGTAAGTTCTCTGTTTATGCTTACTCTTCTGTTTCCAAGCGCCTTCTCTAATTCCGCGAGCGTCTTTGTAAGCCTATGTGGCGCCTCATATATTATAATCGTTCTTGTCTCATTTTGTAACTGTTTTAGGACATTTTCTTTTTTCTTTTTGTCCTTTGGCAAGAACGCTTCAAAGCAAAATCTCTGTGTCGAAAGTCCAGACATAGAAATAGCTGTCACACAAGCACTCGCCCCCGGCAAAGAAGTAACCTCAATACCATTTTCAAGACATTCTTTCACCAGTTCTTCTCCCGGATCTGAAATGCCAGGAGTGCCAGCATCTGTAATTAGCGCGATGTCTTTTCCGTCTAACATCATCTGCACTAATTCTTTAGCTTTGTCATATTTATTAAATTCGTGGTAGCTTTGCATTGGTGTTTCAATCTCAAAATGATTGAGTAGTTTGATACTGTTTCTCGTATCCTCAGCACCAATCAAATCTACTTCTTTCAATGTGCGTACAACCCTGTATGTTATATCTTCCAAGTTTCCAATGGGCGTCGCACACAAATACAACTTTCCAGCCATACTGCCTTCCTTATAACGACTTTCTTCTATATAATACTATTTCTCATAAATATCTAGTATCTCTTTGGTATAAACATTTGGTTCATCATAGACGATAAGCGGTTCTTCAATGTTCATCATCGGCTTTCCGCCTCTTGCACC
>CAMVRH010000104.1 GCA_947169835.1 uncultured Lachnospira sp.
TTAAATGCTTTTTCATAATTACATTCCGCCAAAAACATTTTCTAAATATGTTATTTCATTATTATCAATCAACAAAGCATCTATGCTAAACATTGAATTGTTCAAATGATTTATCATTATATAAAACTGTGCAATCTTAGAAATTTTCACAAGTTTCTTCTGACTTATCGCGTAATGAACTCCGCCAGCCACATTGCTATTTCTATACTTAATCTCAATAAATCTTATAACATCATCTTTCTTTGCTATAACATCTATCTCACCTATGTTGCACTTAAAATTTCTCTCGAGTATTTCAAAGCCATTTTCCTCTAAATAAGAAATGGCCAAGTCTTCTTGTAGACTTCCAATCACTCTAGTATTCATACAATCCCCCTTTGTACTTATATGAAGTTTTTAATAAAAGTTTTTCTATGTATAGGTGTTGGTCCTAGTTTCTTAATAGCCTCGATATGTTTAGCTGAACCATACCCTTTGTTAGATGCAAAATCATATCCTGGATATATCTTGTCATATTCAACCATCATGGCATCTCTAGTTACTTTAGCAACGATACTAGCCGCTCCAATAGAAATACTTGAAGCATCTCCTCTAATTATCGGCACTTGTTTTACATCAACACCTGGAATCTTAACCGCATCATTTAAAAGTAAATCTGGTTGTGGATTAAGTTGATGAATAGCCATCTTCATAGCATTGTATGTGGCTTGTAAAATATTTAATTCATCAATCTCTTCTGGAGTACAAAGCGCTGTAGACCATGCAACTGCTTTCTCAGTTATTTCTTTATATAACTCTTCACGCTTTTTAGCTGTTAGTTTTTTAGAATCATTTATATATAGTATGTCGCAATCTTTTGGTAAGATAACTGCACCGGCTACTACCGGTCCCGCCAAAGGACCCCTACCAACTTCATCTATTCCACAAATAAAGTTATAGTCACTGTATTTGTTCTCATAAAAAGATAGTTTCTTAATTCTCTCGAGTTCTTTCTCATAATCTTGTATCTGTTTTTCAGCTTTTTTTACCAAAGCCTTTACACCAGACCTTTCATCGCTTGAGTACTTAGATATAAACTCACTTAAAGAATCAACTTTATATTCTTTTAATTCATTTTTAATATCACTAATGCTATTCATTTTTATAACCTATCCAAAGTAATCTTTCCAAGTTTTCCACTTCTAAACTCATCTAGTATAATTTTAGAAGCCTTGTCTAAATCAAGTTTATTTCCAGGCAGTTTACAATTTCTAACATCAGCCACCTGATACATTTCTTCTACAATATCTTCATTTCCTTCTATATTAAATCTATTCTTTAAAACATCAGGATAATTATCTCTTGTCAGCTTAATAAACTGGAATGCTAACTCAGCAGAATCTAGATTATTATCATTCATAGAACCAACTAAGGCTAAGTTTAAACCGGTTTGTTCATCATCAAACTTAGGCCACAGAATTCCTGGTGTATCTAACAATTCAAGATTCTTGCCAATCTTAATCCACTGTTTACCTTTTGTAACACCAGGTTTGTTTCCTGTCTTTGCAACAGAACGTTTAGCATAGGAATTAATAAAAGTAGATTTACCAACATTTGGAATTCCAACTACCATTGCTCTGATTGGTCTGTTAATTCCTTTCTTCTTGTTAGCTTCTATCTTTTCCTTGCAAGCTTCCTCTATAGCTCTATCAACTATTTTAGCCAACGAGTTAACTCTAGAATCAACTTTTAAAACAGTATAACCTTTGTCTTTAAAATACTTATCCCACAAAGTGTTTTGCTTTTCATCAGCCAAATCAGATTTGTTTAGAATAACGAGACGCGATTTATTTTGTCCTAAACTATCAATGTCCGGATTTCGGCTACTCAAAGGAATCCTAGCATCTAATAATTCGATAACTAGGTCTACCAATTTAATATCTTCTCTCATTTGTCTGATGGCCTTTGTCATATGGCCTGGATACCATTGATAATCCATAATAATTCCTTTCTTTTACGCCCTTAATATAATAACACAAAAAGAAAGGAACGAGTATATCTCGTTCCTTAAAAAGTTCTTATTTAACTAATTCTTTAACCTTAGCAGCCTTACCAACTCTAGCCTTAATGTAGTTAAGTTTAGCACGTCTAACCTTACCTTCTCTTACTACCTCAATCTTAGCGATTGTTGGTGAGTAAAGTGGCCAAGTCTTTTCAACACCTACACCGTTTGAATCTTTTCTTACAGTGAATGTTGTTCTGTTTCCGCCGCCTTGTTTTTTAATTACAAGTCCTTCAAACTTCTGAATTCTTTCACGGTTACCTTCTACAATCTTAGCTGATACTACGATAGTATCACCAACTTTAAAGTCTGCAACTTCTTTTTTCTGTGATTCTTCGATATCCTTGATTAGTTCATGAGTTTTAACTGGAACTTTTTCTTTCTTTGGTTCTTCTGCTGGAGTTTCCTCAGCTTCTTCTGATTCTTCTGCAGCTTCTTCTGTTTCTTCTGTAGCTTCAGCTTCTTCTGCGGCATCTTCTTCCACAGCTTCTTCAATCTCTTCTTCAGCTTCCTCAGCAGCCTCATCTACTGCCTCAACAGCCTCTTCAACAGCTTCCTTAGCTTCTTCAACAGTCTCTTCAACTGCCTCAGCTACCTCTTCAGCTGCTTCTGCAAGATCTTCTTTAACTTCTTCAGCTACTTCTTTTACTTTTTCATCTGCCATAATTTGCCTCCTTTTTTATTACGATGTTCTTAATACATTTGTAACAGAGGACCATCTTTTATTAATACAGCATTATGTATACTAACACATATATGGGCTATGTGCAAGAATAAATTACTGTTTAATCACTTTTAATTGAATCTATAAATTCTCTATCTTTTTCGCTTAAATCAGCACTTTCAAGCATATCCGGCCTTCTCTCATAAGTCCTCTTCAAAGACTCCTGCCTTCTATACTCATCTATCTTTGCATGATTACCAGACAAAAGGATTTCTGGGACTTCTTTCCCATTAAATTCAGCAGGTCTAGTGTACTGTGGATGTTCTAGTAATCCATCTTCAAAACTCTCAGTAACAGCTGAATCATCGTTATTTAAGACTCCAGGCACTAATCTGGTTATCGAATCAATAACAACTAGCGCTGGTAATTCTCCACCAGTCAACACATAATCTCCAATAGAAATATTGTCAGTAACTATTTCTTCTAATACTCGCTCGTCCACACCCTCATAATGTCCACAAAGAATAACTATATCTTTTTCCTCGGCAAAGGACTTGGCATCAGACTGCTCGTAAGTTTTACCTTGAGGTGTCATATAGATAACTCTAGGTTTATAGCCTAATTCTTTGACGATGTCTTGATAAGCATCGTAAATAGGCGGCGCTTGCATAACCATACCTGCACCTCCACCATAAGGATAGTCATCAATCTGACCGTAATCATTATCTGCATAATCTCTTATATTAATAGCTTTTACGCTAATTTTTTCATCAGTAATCGCTCTTCCTGTGATACTTGTCATAACAGCTTCTTGTATCATCTCAGGAAAAAGCGTCAAAACATAAAAATTCATAATTAATCCAATAGTCCATCCATTATATGAACTGTGATCTCTTTATTCTCCAAATCTTTTTCCAATATACATTCAGGAATAGATGGGAATAAAACTTCTTTTCCCTCATCTGTTTTTATAACATAGACATCATTGGCGCCAGTTTTTAAAACATCTTGTAAGGTTCCAAAATGTTTTCCATCATCCGTCACTATATCAGCACCAACCATATCAGCAACATAAAATTCACCTTCGTTTAAAGGTATGGCATTTTCTCTATCAACATAAAGTTCCATTCCCTTTAACCCTAAGATGTCGTTCATATTGTTATATTCTTCAAAACCTAGAACAACCATATTTTTAACGTACTTAACACTTTTAATGTGAAGTTCTTTGTAAGTTCCGTTTTCATCTAAATATATGGTTTCTAAATCTTTAAAACGAGTAACGTCATCCGTAGTTGGATAAACTTTCACTTCACCTTTTACGCCGTGTGAATTTGCAATCACACCTACTCTAAAATAATCTAACATTAATAATCCTCAAAAATCATAATACTGGGTAG
>CAMVRH010000105.1 GCA_947169835.1 uncultured Lachnospira sp.
ACCACTCTCTTTCTTGGGCGGGAAAACTTCAAATGAGAATACAGTCTTGTTCTCAAACAGTTCTATAATGCTCATTAATCTTCCTTATTTTCTACATTAGTATCTTTGTCTTTTTTACCGAATTTGTCGCCTACTTTGTCGCCGAATTTATTAACAACATCAGGAACCATATCGATAATCTTTGAAATACCGTCAGCATCTTTGACGCTGATGATTTTGGATGAACCCTTCTTAAGAACTAAAACAGCATTTGGTGTAATCTTTCCACCTACACCGCCTGTACCGTTTTCGCCTTTAGAAAACATTCCGATACCCATACCAAATGACACATCAGCCAATGGTAATAAAATAGTATCGCCTAGTTTGATAGGTTCACCTACCACAGATTTAGTTGTGATAAAGTGCTCCATAGCTTCAACTAATTCTTCACTAGTTTTTTTGTTTTTGTCTGCCATCTTGAGACCTCCTATTTCTTAAAAAACTTAATTGTTTTCAATGTGTCTGGATCTAATATAAATTTAACTCCATTAAATACTAAAAAGCATATAAAGATGCGACCTCTGTATTCAAGTCTAGCATCTATCATTTCTTGTTCAAAGTGAGGAAATGTTTCAACGTCCTCTGGATCTATGTTAAACATATCATACGCAATAGCTACTCCGCCTAGAGCTTGTCCCGTCAAATGCGGTTCAGCTAAACCAAAATCTATTCTTCCCTTTATCTTTCTTGGGAAAATATGCTTAAGAACCTTTATAACTAGCTTCATCGCCTTCTTAAAAGCTCTTTTAGTCGATTTGCGCTGTATAAATTCAATGTACTTCTTAATCTCGTTTACGATTGCCTGAATCTTTTTCATGGCAGTTTCAGCTGCCTTCACGGCTTTGGCAATTGAATTTAGTGTCCTAGACCTTGTTCGAATAGCGACCACTTTAATCTTCCTCGACAAAGGAATTTTAGGCTTCTCTTCTTCTTTTTTCTTTTTCCTTTTAAATTTAACCTTAATTCTTTGCCATCTGCTCTCTTTTATACCAGTATCAATTTTTTCTATATCTGGAATCTCAGCATCAGGATATTCTACTGATGTAAACTTCGGGTCTAGCATTTCTTTTTCGCTAAACTCTGATTCTCCATCCACCAAATCTATTAACTCTTCGTCTTTTTCTTTGCCGTAGATGGCTTCTAACTCTAATTCGTTTTCGTAAGATACATCAGCTAGCGGTGGTTCATACTCATCTTTTGGCTTTTCCTTCTTTTCCTTAAGTACATTAAATCCAAAAATTCTTAGTTCTTGTTTTAATTCATCATTCTCGTATGAGAGTAAAAACCTAACTGGGAAGAACAGCCAATGGACTTTGAAGTGAGTGTTGAACTCATCATCACTGTAGTGAACATCACCTCTATAACAAATTGGCACAAATAAAACGAGCAATACTAATCCTAGAATTACCAGTAATATTATTCCTATTATTTTTAATATTAATAATAAAACGCTTAACATCTAATACTGCTTGTCCCTTATCTGTACTTAATAACTCTAATCTCGTTTTTCTTTTCTTCTCTATCTAATATAAAGTCTTTCACATTTACTGTATCTGTTTCTCTAAAGCATTCAATTATTATATCTAACATTAATTTGTTTGCCTCTTCGTTTCCTTTGGCGAGGCCGATTATAAATAAATCTTGTCTCTTATAGTATTGCTGCTTTAAAACTTCTACAGGGAATGTCTCTAGAACGTCACGATCATTGCGCGGCAAAGCTATCACATACGTACTTGGTGTGAATTTGCCGTCCTTAATCTTATATATGATTTTGTTCTTTTTCTTAGCTATCCTTTCGCCAAGATACAAATCATAATACCATTCCATAATGCTTTCCTATTTCATAATGTCTGAAAAATCAAATGTCGCAAAATAATCTTCTGGAGTCTCGGCTCTGCGAATTAATTCAACAGATCCATCCTCCTTTAGAAGCAACTCCGCACTTTTTAGTCTTCCATTATAATTATAACCCATTGCGAAGCCATGTGCACCTGTATCGTGAATATAAATGAAGTCTCCCTTTTCAATTTTTGGAAGTCTTCTATCCACACAGAATTTGTCATTGTTCTCACAAAGCGAACCAACGATATCATATTCGTGATTAGCTGGTGCATCTTCTTTGCCCATAACAGTTATGTGATGATATGCATTGTACATAGCTGGACGCATTAGGTTTACAGCACATGCATCTACACCAATGTATTCTTTGTAGATGTGTTTCTCGTGAACTGCCTTTGTCACAAGCGCGCCATATGGACCCATCATAAAACGTCCCATCTCAGTGTAGATTGCAACATCATCCATTCCTTCTGGAACTAGGATTTCTTCATATACCTGTCTAACACCCTCGCCTATAGCCATTATGTCGTTTGGCTCCTGCTCTGGTGTGTATGGAATTCCAACACCGCCTGATAGGTTTACAAATGCGATATGAACACCGCACTCGTTCTTAAGGTCAACTGCTAGTTTAAAAATATCTCTAGCAAGCATTGGATAATAATCATTTGTTACTGTATTACTAGCAAGGAATGCGTGTACGCCAAAGTGCTTAACGCCCTTCTCTTTTAGAATCTTAAAAGCATCAACTATCTGGTTTGGAGTCATTCCGTATTTAGCATCGCCAGGATTATCCATAATGCCGTTGCAAACTTCATAAACTCCACCTGGATTATATCTACAGCAAACAGTCTCTGGAATGCCGCACTCTGCTTCCATATCTTCTATTAAAGTAATGTCATCTAAATTTATGATTCCGCCTAGAGCGTTACAGTATCTAAACTCGCCCTCAGGTGTCTCGTTAGATGAATACATAATTTCATCGCCGTGGAAGCCTAGCTTTTCTGCTATCATAAGTTCTGTCTCAGATGAACAGTCCACTCCGCATCCTACTTCTTTAAGTTTTTGAATAATGAATGGGTTTGGCGTAGCCTTTACAGCAAAGTACTCTCTAAAGCCTTTGTTCCAGGCGAATGCCTCATTCACTTTTCTTGCATTTTCCATAAACCCTTTCTCATCATAAATGTGAAAAGGTGTAGGATATGTTTTTTCTATTTCTTGTAACTGCTCAAGTGTTACAAACGGTTTCTTTTCCATTAATGTTTCCTCTCTATCTATAATCTTCCATAAATATCTGACATATATCTTAAGTATCTCATATGCTCAGGTGTGAACTCGCTGTCTGTCATACGCCATCTCCAGTTTGTTCCTAAAGTAGATGGCACATTCATTCTGCCCTTCGAGTCAATCTTTAGAACATCCTGCATCTGGAATATAACTAAGTTAGCTACACTCTTATATGCTTCTCTAAACATATGATCAACTATCGATTCAACTGATGCATGTGAGTCGCCAATAAACTCTCTCACATACTCAAGCTCCCACCACTGCAAATCGCTAAAGTATCCAACTAAAGTGTCATTGTCGTGTGTTCCACCGTACACTACCATATTTGAATTGTAGTTAAATGGTAAATGTGGGTTTTTTCTGTCACCGTCAAAGGCAAATTCTAAAACCTTCATCGATGGATAGCCTGACTTTTCAATAACCTTTTTAGCTTCTGGCATTTCTACGCCTAAGTCCTCGGCAATAATTTTCTTATCGCCCACTGACTCGTTAAATGCCTTGATAAGTTTCATGCCAGGGCCTTTTAAGTATTTGCCATTAACAGCATTTCCATCTTCTGCAGGGATAGAATAATATTTAACTAATCCCAAGAAGTGGTCAATTCGAATGACATCATACATCTTGGCCATAAAGCCCATTCGTCTTCTCCACCATTTGAAGTCATCCTTTTCCATCTTCGCCCAGTCGTAAAGTGGATTTCCCCACTTCTGACCAAACTCTGAAAAGATATCTGGTGGAACTCCCGAAACTACTTCTGCCTTCAAATCTTTATTTAACTTGAACTGTTTAGGACTAGCCCAAACTTCAGCAGAGTCCATAGCTACATATACTGGAATATCTCCAATAATTTCTATTCCTTTATCATTCGCATACTCTTTTAGTGCATACCACTGCTCAAAGAATTTAAACTGAAGGAACTTGTAAAAATCCATGTT
>CAMVRH010000106.1 GCA_947169835.1 uncultured Lachnospira sp.
GATGCCACAAATATAACGCTAATGCCAGTACCGATAGTCTCTTTTACTTTGTCTTTGTTGCCCGCGCCAAAGTGCTGGGAAATAATAATTCCAATGCCGACCGAGAGTCCTCCCATCAAAGAAAAGAAGAAGAACACCAAAGAGTTAGTCGTTCCGATGGCTCCTAGCGCATTCGAACTAACATAGTTGCCGACCACTATGGAATCTACCAAATTATAAAATTGTTGAAAGACATTTCCTATAAACAAAGGAACAGCAAACTTAAGCAAAAGTTTGTATGGAGTTCCCTTTGTCATGTCTTTTATAAATCGATCTTTCGCCATACTAGTATATTATTTTCTAACAACATTATTTTCAAGTGGCATTTTTGATTGAAAATATGCTGTTTTATAGCGATTTTTTGTTATAATAAGAATAACTATGAGAACGAACGTAGAATTAAATAAAGTTTCGAGGAGGAATGAAATGAAAAAAATCATTAGTATACTTCTTTGTATAGCACTAATCGCGACATCCTTTGGAGCGGGCGCGAGTGTTTCTGCTGCAAAGAAAAAGAAGAAAGCAAAAGCAGGAACAGAGTCTATGGATCTCTACTACAGCAAATATGCAAGTCCTAAGAAACTTAAGGATGGACATAAGCTAGTAAAAGAGTTTGTAATAAATGCAAAGAAAAAGGGAAAATATACTGCAAAGATTAAGAATAAAAAGATTGCGAAGATTGCAAAAGACTCTAAGAAGAGACAGTATATCTACGCAAAGAAAGCCGGAAAGACTAAGGCTAAGATATATGAGAAACTTAAAAATCACAAAAAGAGATACATTGGAAAAATCACCATAAAAGTTAAAAAGGAAGATATGGGTGACTGTGCAGGCCAGATGATGTCAGATGACGATTACAAGGCATTTAACAATGTCTTTATTAAGAAACATCTTGGTACAAATACAGCTAATATTCCTGCCAAAGTAAAAAACTTCTTTGTAGGAAACAAGAGGTTTGGTTCTAAATTTAAGGAGTCTGATTATAAACTTTCATTTACTTTAGATGATGGTAAACAGTATTCTAGTCTTTCCGACAAAGGAATAGTATCAGGTATTAAAAATGGAACATCATATATAACTACAACTATGAAGTTTAAAGATGGTGCAGAAATAACCATCCCTTCTGCAGTTCGTGTGTTTGGTTATGCTATTGAGAAAGTGCCTGGATATTCATTGGACACTCTTCAAGATAAGGTGATTGGTTTAAATCAGCCAGTCAAATTGGAAGATGGTACAATGAGAGCCCAGACTCACTTTAACAACGCGGCTACTACATTGGAATTCCAGCATGTAAATGACACTATTCAAGAGAAAAAGAAAATGTACGCAGCAGTGGAGCGAAGCGACAGTCAGAAGTCTAGTTACACTACAGCAATCTATAATAGAACCCGCGACAAAGTAATCGAGTTCTTGGGTGCTGATCCAGAGAAACACACATGTTTCTACACAAATAGCACAACAGACGGACTAAACAAACTTGCATCTGCACTTGTAACAAGCAAGAAGGATATAGTGCTTGCTACTAGAATAGAGCATCATGCTAACGACTTAAGTTGGCGCGAGCGCTGCAAAGTAAAATACGCAGAGGTTGATAGCAAAGGTAGAGTTAAATATAACGAATTAAAGAAAATCCTAAAGAAATATAATAAGAAGAAAAAAGGTAAAAAGAAAAAGAAAACTAAAAAGATAAAAGTAGTTTCAATCACAGCTGCTTCAAACGTAACTGGTTATGTGACGGACGTCCATAGAGTAGCAAGACTTGCTCACAAGTACGGAGCAAAGTTAGTAGTGGATGGAGCTCAGATTGTGGCTCATAGAAAATTCTCTATGGTGGGAGATGTGAAAGATCCAAATGATGATATTGATTTCTTCGCATTCTCAGCACACAAGATGTACTCACCTGAAGGTGGCGGAGCTGTGGTTGGTTTAACAAAAGTTTTGAATAAGCATAAACCAATGTTCTACGGTGGCGGAACTATCAAGGTGGTAGGAGACAACTGGGTATACTGGAAGAAAGCCCCTGAAGTATATGAAGCTGGATCACCTGACTACTTAGCGGTAGTGGGACTAGGAGCAGCCATTGACTGTCTAAGCACTATAGGAATGAATAATATTCAAGCGCATGAACAAGTGCTAATTAAAAAATTGATTGCGGGATTGAAGAAGTTGCCGAAGGTTATTATATACGGAGATACAGTAAATGTATCTGACAAGACGGGAGTAGTGGCATTCAACTTCCACGATATTAACACAGCATTCTTGGCTGAAAGACTTGCTAAGTATGCAGGCATAGATACAAGGCGTGGAGCATTCTGTGCTCACCCATATGTATGGCGTTTGATGGGAATCAGTGATGCCACCGCCAAAGGATTCGAAAACTGTTCGGATGAAAATACAGCGGGTATGGTTAGAATCAGTTTTGCATCATACACCACTGAGGCAGAGATAGACTACTTCTTTGAACAGATGCCAACAGTTATGAATCAAGCAAGAAAGATGACTCAAGAATGTGATGTAAATCCAGAGTACTAAAATAGGAGGAATAAAAATGGTATACGACAGACGACCAGATGATATGGTTAGAATTACAACACCTGAGCTTGCAAACGCATTTATAGATGAGCAAGTACAGGCTGTTAAGGAACAAGTAGGAGACAAAAAGGTATTGCTTGCACTTTCTGGTGGAGTAGATTCATCAGTAGTGGCAGCGCTTCTTATCAAAGCGATTGGTGACCAACTTACATGCGTGCATGTAAACCACGGATTGCTACGTAAGGGCGAGCCAGAGCAGGTAATCGAGGTATTCCAAAACCAGATGAATGCAAATCTAGTTTACGTGGATGCTACAGATAGATTTTTGGACAAGCTAGCTGGAGTAGATGATCCTGAGACAAAGAGAATGATAATCGGAAATGAGTTTATCGAGGTCTTTGCAGAGGAAGCAAGAAAGCTAGAAGGCGTAGAATTCTTGGCACAGGGAACAATTTGGCCAGACATTCTAGAAAGTGAAGATGGAATAAAAGCACACCACAATGCTGGTGGACTTCCAGAAGATTTAAACTTCGAACTAGTAGAACCAGTAAAAATCTTATTCAAAGATGAAGTAAGAATGGTAGGAGACGCACTAGGACTTCCTGAAAACATGGTTTACAGACAACCATTCCCAGGCCCAGGTTTAGGAGTAAGATGTCCAGGTGCTATCACAAGAGATAGACTAGAAGCAGTTCGCGAATCAGACGCAATTCTAAGAGAAGAATTTGAGAAAGCTGGACTAGCTGGAAAAGTTTGGCAGTACTTCACAGTAGTACCAGATTTTAGATCAACAGGCGTAAAAGACGGCAAGCGTGCATTCGAGTGGATGTGCATCATCCGCGCAGTCAACACAAAAGATGCCATGACTGCCGAAATAGAACACGTCCCATTCGACCTAATGCAGAAATTAGTAGATAGAATAACTCATGAAGTACCAGGAATAAACCGCGTACTATACGACATGACACCAAAACCTACGGGTACTATTGAGTATGAATAAGCTACGAGGTTAATAGACGAAAAGAAAAAGAACCGAGAAGGAATTTATTTCTTCTCGGTTCTTTTTCTTTTTGGATATTGGGCGACAGCCCACAGTGAGAACGCTGTGCGTTCGAACTGAAGGCTCGTAGCTTATTCATACGGAGGTATGCTGCGACAGCCCACAGTGAGAACGCTGCGCGTTCGAACTGAATAACCTCGTAGCTTATTCACATATATTGCAATATTGAAAGGCACTTGAAAAAAGATAAATAGCAACTATAATAAAAAATGGAGGAAATCGTATATGTTTCAGGATATGAGAGATATTGGAAATGTAAGAAAGGGCAAGGAAGAATTTGCTCTAACTATGGTGCGCAAAGGTAAAATTACAATCGAGGAAGCATCAGAGGACTTAGGAACTCCAGTTGAAAAATTAAAAGCAAAATTAGAAGACAGCAAGTAAAGATTTATATTAGAAGATAAAGGCTTGATATTCAAATAAGGATATCAAGCATTT
>CAMVRH010000107.1 GCA_947169835.1 uncultured Lachnospira sp.
TGTCTTTGTCTATCAAATCAAGTGTTCCAACACCACTTCTCGCCAAAGCTTCCACAGTAAAACCACCTACTCCGCCCACGCCAAAAACAGCCACTCTCTTTTGTTTTAATCTGTCCAAACTTTCCTCTCCTAGGAGGAGCTTTGTTCTATCAAATATACTCATTTTATCTCCATTTTGCCGAACTATTTCTTTGTGTTTTATTATACTAAATGGGTTTTTGCATTTCAATTTTTAACTGTACTTTCTCAACAAACATAGCAAAAGACCTCCTATAATAATTATTATAGAAGGTCTCCATATTACTTTTTTGTCTAGTTTTTACTATGTTTTGTTTTTAGCGACTCACTTTTATTGCCTCACCAATTTTTATTACTGGAAGCTTACTTTTAGAAACTTTTTTATTTTTTTGTTTTTGAATAAACACTAACTTTCCCTTCTTCATTTTGATAAGACTATTCTTAATAAATAATTTTTTAGTTTTCTTTTTTGCATAGCACTTTTTAATAACTTTATTCTTTCTAAGAACTTTGATTGTTGATTTCGGTGCGGTTTGCAAAGTATATGTAATACCCTTTTTAGTCCTTATAATTTTAGTATAACTAAGTTTATCTGTCTTTTTAGCATACTTCCATGGGTTCATCGGTGTTGTGCTTTTAGTTGAAGCGTGTGCAAAAACACTAAAAAAAACACACATAATTGCAATAATAGATATCGCCTTTGATAAGATTTTCATAACACAACCTCCTCTTATGTTATATTTTATTTTTCGAAGGTATTTATACCACCTGCTTCATCACTAGAACAGTGGATATATTCGCTGTATCAGACTAAAGCAAAAATAAATACCTGTGAACTTTATTGATATTAAATCTTAGATTTTTATTTGTTACGAAAGTTTACTCCAACATTCGTTTTTTAAAAACTCTCGGATCAATTTAGACCCTCTGCCTTCATAATAATCTACTAGTAACTTTTTAAACTCTGGCACTTTCTTTTCTGGAATGACTAAGATTCCATTACCATGTCCTACTAAATAGTGGTTTGCAAATATAACTGCTGTTCTCTTATTTCCATCTATGAATGCTTGCGTTTTCATAATATACAAACAAAGCTCTATTGCTCTATCTATAATTGATTTTTTTGAGTTGAGTATTCTCTCAAGATTTTCTATTACAACAGTTTCAATAGGAATTGGAGGAATATAATCTGTTCCACCTATTTTCACAGGAACACTTCTAATTCTGCCCCCATCTGTATAAAAACCTTCTATCACTAAACTAGCAATTTTGCAAAGAATTTGATATCCAGTTTCTACTTGTATGATATCGTTATCTAGAATAAACTCCCATGCATGTTTAAGGTTAAGTATTTTTTGGACATCTTCTGCTGTCATTCCAGTCACTTTACCATTATCAATTATCTCCTCTGTTTGTGGGTAAGTTGTTCCAACACCCTCTAATACAGCTTGATCGTAAATATTTGCTTTCATATTTGCTCTAGCAAAATCCAAGTTTAAAATGACTTTAGGAGTTAATTTAGACTCTTGATATCCTTGCTCAGCTAAAGCTTTATCAATCTTTCGGAGTTGTTTATTCAACTCTCTTGCTTCTTTTGTAGTTCTAAGAAGCATTTGATAAAGTTCATCAGTGTATACATCAACATATGTTGATGTGAGTTTACCATTTATTCTTTTTCTAATATAAAGATATTTCTTCTCTTTGTTGCTCTTTACTTCTACCGTTCCTTCGTATGGGAGCAAATTTAATCTTGCTTGTAAATCCGCCTTTTCTTGTAGCAGAGTTTGAACCTTATCTATGCTCATATCACCCTCCTAATGTTCGATAAATTTATAGGGAACTTTTATGGTTTTAATCTACCAAAAAGTTCCCTATAAGTCAATAGGCTGTTCCCTATATTAAAACTATTTAATCTTAACTTTTTTAGGTTTAGACCAAGCGCCAAATACATACTGATTACAGTCAAACTTCTTAGCTCTTACTCTTGCGAATAATTTCTTCTTACCTTTAAGTTTCTTAGATTTAATAACAAGTTTTGCTTTGTTCTTATTTATGTATTTCGTTACGATAGCCTTCTTGTTCTTCTTTGCATTCTTCTTAGATTTGTAAATGCGAACTTGATAGCCTTTAACTCCACTAAGCTTTTTAATCTTAACAGTTAGCTTCTTAGCAGATTTCTTCTTAAGAGCTTTCTTCACCTTAACCTTTGCTGGTGGCACTGGTTTGCACTTAGCTGTTGGAGCTACTGTTGTTTTGCCAGGAGCCTGTGTAGGCTGTGCTGATGGAGCAACTGTAATTGGCTCTGGAGTTGTAGTATCACCACCTGGTATATCAGTTGGAGCCTGAGTCTGTGACTCTGTTGGAGCCTTTGTAGTTGTTGGCTCAGGTGTAGTGGTTGGTCTAGTAACTATTGGGTCGTCTGGGTCGTCGTCGTAGTCTGGTTCTGTTTCTGGAGGAGCTGGGTCCTCAATAGTAATCTTAGCTGTAACGCCCTTTGACTCAATGTTGTTCTGAACAGCCGTAACCTTAACCGTATGCTTTCCACCATCCAAATGCTTGAATGTGTATGAACCAGCACTTGGTAAGTGAAGTCCTACTAACTGATCATCAACATAAACGTTATATGTAGCTGTGCTTCCAAGAACTGATGTAAAGTTAACTGTAATACTTCCACCTTCTGTGCTTGAAAGTGATAAGCCTTCTGGGTTAGCTGGCAAGTATGCATCAGGGTCCCCCAATACTGCAATCTCACGAATCTGATATCCGTATCCAGCAGATTTCTGTGTAAAGTTAACTTTCACATAGTTTACATCGCCCTGAGTATAAGCGCCCTTATCAATCTTAACCTCTACAGGATCAGCGTACTCACAATTGTTTGTACTATAAACTGTCTCATAGTTTGTTCCGTCCTTTGAGAACTGGACGTTGAAGCCCTTCGCATAAGTAACGTCATTTACATACTTAATCAATACTTCATTTATATCATCAATATCAACTGGCTCTAGAAGTTCTAGAGTTGCTGTGGCGTTATCTTCGCCCCAGACTGTCATATTGAAGTTTCCATTGATGTTTCCGTCTGTTAGCATCTTAGGATCTTTACTGCCCTCGTTGCGCTCGTCGAAGGTCTCGAGTGTTGCATGTGCACCTAGCGCATAGTTAAGTGCAGTGTTGCAGTAGTTTCTAAGTGAACCATCGTCCACTTCTATAGTCTCGGAAATACCATCAGAGTATTTTCCGTCATAGAAACTTCTAACTTTAACTGTGTGTTTGCCAGCAAGTGCAGATATAACGCCCTCTCCACTACCGCACGTATAATATTTTTTACCGTCCAAGTATACGTTGTACATGTAGTTGTGCTGATTTGGACCAGCTACTATGTTGTATTTAATCTTTAGAGGCTCATCACTTGATAGTTCAAGATCTGCCGGGTCGTCGCACTTCTCCACTGGAACAGGTGTGGCCTTTGAATTTCTTGTCAAAACTGCAGCCTCACGAATCTGGAATCCCCAGTTCTTATGACCTATCATTCTAATCCTAACGTATCTTACAGAGCTGATTGCTGGCATAGTATCAATATCAAATGAAATGAATCCATTATCATATTGATCATTTGTAAAGTTTTTGGTTACACATTGATAATAAGTATTATCATCTGCTGATACTTCTACTGTGTACTGGTTACAGAATACAGCCTGATCATTCTTAAACTGCATTGCAATCTTGTTTATATCACTCGGATGATAGTTTTCACCCAAATCAATTATTATTCTATCTTCTGTACGCTCATTATCCCAATCTGTAGATACATATGGGCTATTCAAGTTTCCATCAACCAAAACTGATGCGTCTTGTGAACCTTCGTTTTTGTAAATTGATGAAATGAAAACATCTTTGTTTAGTGCAAGGTTAAATCTTGAATCTGGAATCCAATCCTTAACGTCTGCTGGTGGCTGAACTGTCTCTTCTTCTGCTGGTGTTGTGGTTTCTTCTTCGCCGCCACCGCTTTCTTCGTTGCCAAGAAGAAGGTCAAATCCACCTGCTGTGT
>CAMVRH010000108.1 GCA_947169835.1 uncultured Lachnospira sp.
AAAAATGGTATGAAGAAATTAATAAGTCTGGAGATAAGGGAATTAGTATAATGCTAGTAGGGAATAAATGTGATTTAGAAGATGAAAGAGAAGGTCGGATATGAAAAAGTATATGAAGATTGCATCTATCGTTATGGCATTTGTTATGGTCATAACATCAGTAGCTGTTGTTAGAACTACTAGACTAGAAGCTAAGAGCAAAGTGAAGAGTGTTACTGTTAAGGGCGCAAAGAAGAATATGACTTTTGCGGTTGGAGAGAAGAAGACTTTTAAAGTTAAAGTTAAGGGCAAAAAGAGAAAGACTGCTTTTACAGTTAAATCTTCAAACAAGGCAGTTGTTAAAGTAAAGAAAAAAGGCAAAAAGATTACAATTACTGCACTAAAGGCAGGTAATGCTAAAGTAACAGTTAAAGCTAAGAAGAATAAAAAGAAGAAATTTGTAATCAAGATCAAGGTTACAAGCAAGAAGGTTAAACCTACTGTTAAACCAGTAGAACCTACTGCACCAGCGCCAGTAGAGACTACAGTAGTGCCTCCTACAGTGGCACCAGTAGATCCAACTACTGAAGCACCAGTAGAGCCTACTACAGTGGCACCTACTACTAAAAATCCACTTGTAGATGCAGGTGAATTAGATGGTATGACTAATGGTGATGGTGATGATATAACAAAATTAATCGGTAATCCTTGATTAGAGATTTAGTAAAAAAGGAGATATTCTATTTGAATATCTCCTTTTTTTATTTGGTGAAATATAGACTTAAAAATATTAATAAAAGCCCATATTCACTTTATTTGAAAACATAATAATGGTATAATAATGGGCGTTGTGAGGAAGTTTGATTGAATTAAGAAAGAGGTAAAAAATGGGTGGATTTTTTTCAGTAGCATCTAAAGAAGATTGCGTTTTTGATTTGTTTTTTGGAGTGGACTACCATTCACATCTAGGTACTAGACGTGCTGGTATGGCGGTACATGGAGAGAACGGTTTTGATCGTGCTATCCATAATATTGAAAACTCTCCTTTTAGAACAAAGTTTGAAAAAGACGTTCAGGAGATGAAAGGTAATCTTGGTATTGGTTGTATTTCAGATTATGAGCCACAACCTTTGATTATCCGTTCACATCACGGAGCATATGCGCTTACTACAGTTAGTAAGATTAATAATACAAAAGAGTTGATTGAGGAGCTCTTTGACGATGGCCACGCTCATTTCCAAGAGATGAGTACTGGAGAAATTAACGCTACTGAATTAGTGGCCGCTCTTATTAATAAAAAAGATAACTTTATCGATGGAATCAAATACGCGCTAGATGCGGTGGATGGTTCTTTGTCGATGATGATTATGAATAAAGAGGGGATTTACCTAGCGAGAGATAAGATGGGTAGAACCCCTATTGCAATAGGTAAAAATGAAGTAGGTTTTTGTGCGTCGTTCGAGGACTTTGCGTACAAGAACCTTGGATATAGTGATTACAAGGAATTAGGCCCTGGTGAGATAGCAGTGATGACGCCAAAGAATGTGGTGACACTTGTTAATCCAGGCAAGGAAATGAAGATTTGTACGTTTCTTTGGATTTACTACGGATATCCAGCAAGTTCATACGAAGGTGTGAATGTTGAATGGATGAGATACGAGTGTGGTAAGAGAATGGCTAAGCGCGATAATGTGAAGCCTGATGTGGTAGCGGGAGTGCCTGATTCAGGACTTGCTCACGCAGTTGGATATGCCAACGAATCTGGCGTTCCATATTCTAGACCATTTATCAAATACACACCAACATGGTCTAGATCATTTATGCCAACTATCCAGAGTAAACGTGATTTGATTGCTAGAATGAAACAGCTAGCAGTAGAAGATTTGATTAAAGACAAGAGTTTGTTATTAATAGATGACTCTATAGTTCGTGGTACTCAGATGAGAGAGACTACAGAGTACTTGTTTGAGAGCGGCGCAAAGGAAGTTCATATTAGACCTGCGTGCCCACCACTTGTATATGGATGTAAGTATCTAAACTTCTCACGTTCATCATCAGAGATGGAACTAATCACTAGACGTGTGATTGAGAGACTCGAAAATGGAAATGTGACTGATGAAATTTTGCAGGAGTATGTAGATCCAGATTCAGAGAAGTACGCTACTATGGTTGAGGAGATTAGAAAAGAACTTAACTTCACATCTTTAAGATTCAACAGACTAGATGATATGCTAGATGCAGTGGGAATCGACAAAGATAAGCTTTGTACTTACTGCTGGGACGGTAGAGAATAAACGATATTTGTCCTAAAAAAGAATTTGAACACAATTTGTACATACATTATTTGTACAATTAAAGTGATTTGATATGGGAAAATTTGACGGATTTTTAATATGTTCAGATGTGGACAGCACTCTCACATACGAGGCTGGAAAAGTGTCTGACGAAAACGCAAAGGCAATCAAGTACTTTCAGGATGAAGGTGGATTGTTTACTTTGGCTACGGGTCGTGCACCATCGTTTATGGAGCACTTCAGCGACAAAGTAAAAATTAATGCGCCAGTTGTTTCGTTTAACGGCGCGCTCCTTTATGATACTGAAAAAGATGAGTTGATAAAGACTTGGCCAGCCAATAAGGCTACGGTTTATAAGGTTTTTAAATATTTACAGAAGAACTATCCAGATGTTTGGCATTATTCGTTTGGAGTGAACACATCTATAAATGCGCAGTATGAGGCAAAAGACCACAGCGCAGATGATGGTTCGCTAGATGCTTTGTTTGATACATTCCCAGATGAGATGTACAAAGTTTTGACGGTGCAGTCGGAGCCTTTGACGCTGGAGATTAAGGAAGATCTTATAAAGACCTTTGGCGAGGAGCTGCAGTTTTACAGAAGCTGGAATGAAGGCCTAGAGTATGTTTCGCTCGAGAGCGGCAAAGGAGTGGCAGTAGATTACCTAAAGAAACATCTGAACGGACAGATTCACACCACAATAGGTGTTGGTGATTATGAAAATGATATCACATTGTTAGAATATGCTGATATTGGTTATGCAGTAGATAATGCGATTGACTGCGTCAAAGAAGCCGCAGACAGAATTACTGTAAAGAACACTGAACATGCTATAGCAGCAGTGATAAAAGATTTAGAAGAGACAGCTATATAAGGAGAGAAACTATGAAGAAGAAAATAATTATATGTATTGCTATAGTGGTAGCAGCCATAGCAGCAGTTGTTGTAATTTTGTGCGTAAATAATTGCGGAAATGCCAAGAAAGCCAAGATGGAAGAGACTGTTGTAGTGACAGATAAAAATGGAGACAAAGTAGTAAAGACTAAAAAGGAATTAGCCGAGGAAGAGTCTTCAAAGAAGGCGTATGAAAAGAAGAAGCAAGATGCTTGGGACGGCGCTGTAGTGGTAGAAGAAGAAACCAAGGCTAAAAAAGATAAGCAAGTAATTTACAAGAGAAACAAAAAAGGTGAAATCGTGACAAACAAGAAGGGCGAAAAGGTTACTAGAAAGCCTGAGTACGCTGGAGAAGACGAGGGATGGTCACCTATTGTTACTCCTGACGACTTGAAGGATTAAACAATCATAATAATAGAGAATAAAAAAGCTGGTCAGTTGAAAATGACCAGTTTTTTTGGTATTATATATATTTGACTGAGTGTATTCAAAAGTCATCGGACCCATATAGTCCGAGAAAGGAGATTTATTTGAAAACACAAGATTTTAACAAGAAAATCGAAAGACTAGTCAAGAGAGCCAGTAAACAGGATAACAGACTATCTAAAGAGGAAATTAAAGTATTCTTTAGGGCTGTTCAGCTTACTGACAAGCAGGAAGAGAATCTTCTTCCAACACTTCGTGAGAACGGTGTAAAAGTTCTTACAGAAAAACAGATTGCCGCTCTTTCAAAGAAAAAGCCAGCTAAGAAAAAGGCAGAGAAGAGTAATAAGAAAGCAGGAGCAAAAAAGGCTACTGCTAAAAAGTCTGCGAACAAAACAGCTGCTAAGAAGACAGAAAAGAAGGCAACTAAAAAGACTACAGCCAAGAAGACTAA
>CAMVRH010000109.1 GCA_947169835.1 uncultured Lachnospira sp.
GAGAGCTGACCACGGTGATAACACTGGTTGGTGGACAAACAAAGCCAAGATAGGTGTGGAAGTAAATGGCGACGATGTGACAGCTTATGGATTATTCTGCGAGCACTTCCAAGAGTACGACATCATTTGGCGAGGAAACGGCGGCTCAACATACTTCTTACAGAATGAGAAATGTTATGATCCTCAAAGCCAGGATGGTTGGATGAGTCACGACGGAACAAAGAAAGGTTTCGCAGCATATAAAGTAACGGATAATGTTACTAGCCACTATGCAGTAGGAATGGGTATATATGATGTATTTATAAATACAGGTGGAGCAAGCATTTATCTAGATAATGCTATTGAAGTTCCAAACAAACCTGATGTAATGATTGAGAATGCTGTTATAGTTGAGATTGCTAACGGTTCTGGACCAAAGGTTGGTATCAACCATATTATTAACAACACAACAGCAGGTATTAGAACAGGCGCAGACTCAGGTGGAGGATACGCTTTGCAACAACTTCTAAGTTACTGCAACGAGGAATCTATTTCACTTCCTGATTACTATACACAACAAGGAAATACAAATCCTGTATATGAACAGGGTGAGACTCCAACAATAGACGAGTATGCAGAAAAAGACATCGACAAAGAAACCAAGTCAAAGGATGATGAAAAGCCTGTTTGGGAAATGACAGACCAAGATTACTTGGATAGAATGGAAAAAGATGACCCTGTACCAGTAGATCCAGATAAGCCTGTTAATCCTGTTAACCCAGGAAAGAAGGATACTAATGCACTTAAGGCTGGACAGACATTTACTTCAGGTAAGTACACATACAAAGTTAAGACAGTATCAGGTAAGGCTGGTTCAGTTGTTTTGAAGAGTGTTGTTAAGAAGTACCAGAAGAAACTCAAGAAAGCAACTATCAAGGCTGGCGTTACATATCGCGGATACAAACTTAAGATAGTAGCCATTGGAAAGAAAGCATTCAAGAAGTGTAAGAAACTTAAGAATTTAACAATCGGACCAAAAGTTAAGAAGATTGACAAGAAAGCATTTGCCGATTGTAAGAAACTTAAGAAGGTTAAGATTAAAGGTAAAGCACTTAAGAAAGTAGCAAAGAATGCCTTCGCCAAAAAGGTTAGAAAGAAGATCAAAGTTAAGGGTAAAAAGAAACCTAAAAAGGTTCTTCTAAAATCTTTAAAAAGAAAAAAATAAATAGCTAATTTAAAAGGTTCTAAGCTTTATTCCTCACACGAAGTTTAGAACCTTTTTTTATTGAAAAATAGCACAAGTTTACCCCCATTTTTCTTGTATTTTTCGGGTGTCTGATTTACAATTATAAGAGGTGTGTTGCACTATATTTTGTGGTGCAAAAAGGCGGATTTTAAGAGGTTTTTATGATTACAAATAAAACTTTAAAAGATACATTAGACGGCATTAAGAAGATATCAAAAGTCGATTTATTTGTGTACGATTTAAACGGAAAAATCGTGGCAAATACTACAGACAAAGATGATAAGATTTCTGATGCCGTTATTAAATTTGCGAAATCCAAAAAGAAAGATGACGAACAATCATCACTTTGCTTTTATAAACTATCTAATGGCATGATTTTAGTGGCTAAAGGTAAAGATGCTAAGATGGTGGGCGAGATGACAGCCTTCCAGATTGAAAACCTATCTAGCAGCGAGTCATCAGATGAGAATGAATTCTTAAAGAAACTTATCTCAAACGACATCCTACCAACTGATATTAAAAATCAGACTAAGGAATTAGGCGTAGAGGTTAAGGGTGAAAAGTGTGTATTCATCATCGAGTCTGAGCATGAGAAAAACGGAATAGTGATAGAGGCATTAAAGAATGCTTTAGTGGAAGATTCAGATCTTATTTCAGATGTAGATAATAAAAACATAGTCCTCGTCAAAGAACTAGTCGACACAAAGGATTTGGCTGAGGCTTCAGATATAGCATATGCGATGGTTGATATGTTAAACACTGAGATTATGCAAAATGCTAGAGTTTCATACAGTTCAATCATTAAGAATATTAAAGAGACAGCTGATGCCTACAACGAGGCAAGAATTGCGCTAGAAGTTGGAAAAATATTTAGAACAGAAGATCAAGTTATTTCATACAAGGAAATTGGAATTGAAAAACTTATTTATCAGATGCCTCTTAACAGATGTAAGGAATATTTAGATGAAGTCTTTGGCGGAGAAGTGCCAGAAGTTTTTGATAATGAAACTGCAGTGACAGTTGAAAAAATGTTTGAGAATAACTTAAACATTTCAGAGGCGGCTAGACAGTTGTTTATTCACAGAAACACATTGGTTTACAGAGTGGACAAAATCAAGAAAAATACAGGATTTGATCTTCGCGAGTTTGAAGATGCCATGATGTTTAGAGTTGTTATGATGATGAAAAAATACATCGAGTATATGGATGATATGGAGAAATAAATGATAGAAGTAAAAAACGTGACAAAATCATATGGAAACGGACTTCCAGCTATTAAGAACCTTAATATGAAGATAAATGATGGCGAGTTTGTCTTTGTAGTGGGAGCTAGTGGATCTGGTAAATCTACATTTATTAAGATGCTTCTAAGAGAACTCAAACCTACTGAGGGAACTATCGAGATAAATGGAGTGGATATTGCAAAACTTAGATCTAAAGGCGTGGCTAGATACAGAAGAAACGTGGGAGTAGTTTTCCAAGACTTTAGACTTCTAAATGATAGAGACGTTTATTCAAACATTACATTTGCACAGCACGTAATCGGTGTAAATAAAAAAGACATTAAGAAAAATACAGCTAGAGTTTTGAATCTAGTTGGGCTTTCAGAAAAATATAGATCAAACCCAGACGAGCTATCAGGTGGAGAACAGCAGAGGGTATCTCTAGCTAGGGCGCTAGTTAACAAGCCAGATATTCTTTTGGCAGATGAGCCTACAGGAAACTTGGACCCTGATAACGCATGGGAGATTATGAAACTGCTTGATAAAGTAAACGAACAGGGAACTACAGTTATTGTGGTTACTCACAATATGGAAATAGTTGAGCAGATGAAGAAGCGTGTCATTACCCTAAAGCAAGGCGTAAAAATTAACGACGACAAGGGGGACAAATAATGAGTGCAAGAAGTGCAAGCTATTGCGTAAAGCAGGGCTTAGTTAATATAAAGAGAAACAAACTATACTCAGTGGCATCTATAGGAACGGTTGCTGCGTGTATTTTCCTTATCAGTGTAATTTTAGCGATTATCATCAATGTTAATTACATGGAAAAAGAACTAGAGCAAAAAGTTGGAGTGACAGTTTTCTTTGAAAATAATACTCCACAGGAAAAGATTGATGAGATTGGAAAACAGATTAAGGCTGACAAGAGAGTTAAGTCTATGAAGTTTACTTCGGCGGAGAAGGCTTGGAGCGACTTTAAGGAAGACTACTTCAAAGAAGACCCAGAGTTGGCAAAAGGTTTTGAGAAAAACAATCCTTTGGCAAACTCTGCATCATATACTATCTATTTGAAAAACATAAAAACACAAGATCAGTTTGTTAAAGATGTAAAAAAAATAGAAGGTATTAGAAAAGTTAAACATTCCCAGAAGGCAAAGGCTACACTTACTAATCTAGAGAGACTTTTGGGCTATGTATCGATTGCACTTATTATCATATTGCTGGGTGTTGGAATATTCCTAATTAGTAATACAGTTATGATTGGTATTAACGTGCGTAAAGAAGAAATTAAGATTATGAAACTTATTGGTTCTACAAACAGTTTTGTTAGAGCACCATTTGTAATAGAGGGTGTAACAATTGGGCTTATCGGATCAATTATTCCACTTGTCATTATGTTTGTGGTTTATTCAAAACTAATAGGTTTGATTATAAGTAAGTTTGGCGTGTTTGCGAGAAACATTTCATTCGCGCCACAGAGCACAGTGTTTGCTATTTTGATTCCAGTTGGAATTGGAATTGGAATGGGTATTGGTTTGATTGGATCATTCTTCTCAATCAGAAAGCATTTGAAGGTGTAA
>CAMVRH010000110.1 GCA_947169835.1 uncultured Lachnospira sp.
AGGTACAATCAAAAAAGTGGCAGGACCGCTAGTAGTAGCTACTGGTATGAGGGACGCCAATATGTACGACGTGGTTAGGGTGAGTGAAGAAGAGCTTATCGGCGAAATCATTGAGATGCACGGTGATCAAGCATCCATCCAGGTTTACGAGGAGACAGCAGGTCTCGGCCCTGGAAAGGAAGTTGTTTCAACGGGCGCGCCTATGTCTGTGGAATTAGGACCTGGACTTATAGGTAGTATTTATGATGGAATCCAAAGACCACTCGATGACATTATGAAGGTTTCTGGAAACCTCCTAAACCGTGGTGTTCAAGTTCCATCTCTAAAGAGAGATTTGAAATGGAATTTCGAGCCTACGGCAAAGGTAGGAGATGAAGTAGTTACTGGTGATGTTTTGGGTACAGTAGTTGAAACTGAAGTAGTTACTCAAAAGATTATGGTGCCATTTGGTTTTGATGGAAAAGTAGTTGAGATAAATGCAGGAAGCTACACAGTAGAAGATGTAGTTGCAAAGATTGAGACTAAAGACGGCGTGAAAGAAGTAACACTTATGCAGAAGTGGCCAGTTAGAAAGGGCCGCCCATATAAAGAAAAGAAAGCACCTAACAAACCACTTGTTACGGGACAAAGAGTAGTTGATACCTTGTTCCCAATTGCAAGAGGTGGTGTAGCAGCCGTACCTGGACCTTTCGGTAGTGGTAAAACTGTTATCCAACATCAGTTAGCAAAATGGGCTGAGGCTGATATCGTGGTATATATCGGTTGTGGTGAGCGTGGAAACGAGATGACAGACGTTCTTAATGAGTTCCCAGAACTTAAAGACCCTAAGACAGGAAAGTCTTTGATGGAGAGAACTGTTCTGATTGCTAACACATCAGATATGCCTGTGGCAGCCAGAGAAGCTTCTATATATACAGGAATTACAATAGCAGAGTACTTTAGAGATATGGGATTCTCAGTTGCTCTAATGGCCGATTCCACATCACGTTGGGCAGAGGCCTTAAGAGAAATGTCAGGTCGTCTAGAAGAGATGCCTGGTGAAGAAGGATATCCTGCATACCTAGGAAGTAGACTTGCACAGTTCTATGAGCGTGCCGGCGATGTAGTTACTCTAGGTTCTGAGGGAAGAGAGGGTGCGCTATCAGTTATTGGTGCCGTATCTCCTCCAGGTGGTGATATATCAGAACCAGTTTCACAGGCTACACTTCGTATCGTAAAAGTGTTCTGGGGTCTTGATGCAGCACTTGCTTATCAGAGACATTTCCCAGCTATCAACTGGTTGACAAGTTATTCACTTTACCTAGACAGTATCGGACCTTGGTTTAATGAAAATGTAAATGAGGAATGGATTTCTATTAGACAGGAAATGATGACATTGCTTCAGGAAGAGGCAGAGCTAAACGAAATCGTTCAGATGGTAGGTATGGATGCTTTGTCGCCTACGGACAGACTTAAGATGGAAGCATCTAGATCTATTCGTGAGGACTTCCTACATCAGAACTCATTCCATGACATTGATACATACACATCACTCGAGAAACAGTATTTGATGATGAAGTTAGTTATCGGATACTACAACGAAGGTGCGAAGGCTCTAGAAAATGGAGCAGACATTAAGAAGTTAATCGACCTATCAGTAAGAGAAGATATAGGTAGATTTAAATACACAGAAGAGAAAGACATCGACAAAGAATACAAGAGAATTAGCGAGTTGCTATCAGCGCAAGTTCTTAAGACTATAAACAAGGAGGAAATCTAGTATGCCAAAAGAGTATAGAACCATACAAGAAGTGGCTGGCCCACTGATGATGGTAAGAGACGTAGAAAACGTAACTTATGACGAACTAGGTGAAATCGAGCTTGCTAACGGTGAAGTTAGAAGATGCAAAGTCTTAGAAGTAAACGGTGGTAACGCACTAGTTCAGTTGTTTGAGAGTTCAACAGGTATTAACCTATCAAATAGTAAAGTTCGTTTCTTAGGACACAGTATGGAATTAGGTGTATCAGAAGATATGCTTGGTCGTGTGTTTGACGGACTTGGAAATCCAATAGACGGTGGTCCAGAGATTATCCCTGATGAGAGAAAAGATATAAACGGTGTAGCTATGAACCCAGCTGCTAGAAATTATCCATCTGAGTTTATTCAGACTGGTATTTCAGCGATTGACGGACTAAACACTTTGGTTCGTGGTCAGAAGCTTCCTATCTTTTCAGCTTCAGGTCTTCCTCACGCTAACCTAGCAGCTCAGATTGCTAGACAGGCTAAGGTTATTGGAACAGATGATCCATTTGCCGTGGTCTTTGCAGCGGTCGGAATCACTTTCGAGGAAGCAGACTACTTTGTAAAGAGTTTTAAAGAGACAGGTGCTATTGATAGAACAGTACTATTTACAAACCTTGCTAATGACCCAGCGGTTGAGCGTATTGCGACACCTCGTATGGCGCTAACTGCAGCTGAGTATTTGGCATTTGAAAAAGGAATGCACGTGCTTGTAATTATCACTGATATTACAAACTATGCTGATTCACTTCGTGAGGTATCAGCAGCGCGTAAAGAGGTTCCTGGTAGAAGAGGTTATCCTGGATACATGTACACTGACCTAGCTACTCTATACGAGCGCGCAGGTAGACAGACAGGTAAGGATGGAAGTATTACACTTGTTCCTATCCTAACAATGCCTGAGGATGACAAGACTCACCCGATCCCTGACTTGACAGGATACATTACTGAGGGACAGATTATCCTTAGTCGTGATCTATATAGAAAAGGTGTTACACCACCTATCGATGTTTTGCCTTCACTTTCACGTTTGAAAGATAAAGGTATTGGCGAAGGAAAAACTAGAGCGGATCATTCAGATGTAATGAACCAGTTGTTTGCAGCGTACGCTAGAGGTAAGGATGCCAAAGAGTTGATGACTATCCTAGGTGAGGCAGCTCTTTCTGAGATGGATCTTAAGTATGCTAAGTTTGCAGACGCCTTCGAAGAAAAGTATGTATCTCAAGGATACGATACAAACAGAACTATTGAAGATACGATGAATGTTGGTTGGGAGCTACTTGGAATGCTACCTAAGTCAGAACTAAAACGTATCTCAGACGAATACATTGAGAAGTACTACAAAGGTGAAGAATAAACCGAAAGTAGATTAGGAGAGAGTTATGGTAAATCCAACAAGAATGGAGTTAACCAAACAAAAGAAGAAATTAGTCTCTGCAGTGAGAGGCCATAAGCTCCTTAAAGATAAGAGAGATGAGTTGTTAAGACAGTTCATGGATTTGGTTAAGGAGAATATGGAACTTCGTAAGAAAGTGGAGGCTGGCTTAAAGAGCGCAAATATGGAATTTGCCATCGCCAAAGCCGGTATGAGTAAAGAGGTATTAAACACAGCACTTCTTGCTTCAAAGAAATCTTTGGAGATAGATGAAGGAGAGCAAAATGTAATGAGTGTTGATATTCCTACTTATTCAACAAGGATGGATATAAGCGGTGGTGATATCTATTCATATGGTTATGCGTTTACGGCTGGAGATTTGGATGATGCTATGTATTCCTTATCACTTGTGTTTAAGGATATGTTAAGATTAGCTGAGGTAGAGAAATCATGTCAGCTTATGGCATCAGAGATTGAAAAGACTAGAAGAAGAGTAAATGCTCTAGAACACGTAATTATTCCAAATGCTCAGTCAAATATTAAGTACATAAATATGAAACTGGATGAGAACGAGCGAAGTACACAGACTCGTTTGATGAAGGTTAAAGATATGATGCTAGAAGAGGCTATCGAGGAAAGAAGAAAAGCCAACTAGCATAAGAAGAACAAACGGTGAAAGCTGTTTGTTCTTTTTTGTTATCAAACATTTGAGATTATGGTATAATGTTTTTGTGTGTATAGAACGGATATACAACTAAATATTATTTTTAGGAGGATTTGAAATGAAAAGAATTATTGCGCTAGCTCTAGTGCTAGTAGTATCAGTTGGATTGTTT
>CAMVRH010000111.1 GCA_947169835.1 uncultured Lachnospira sp.
GCAAATCACCTAGCTCAATCTCGCTGGCTGCTAGATTTGAAAGTGTAGTAGCAACTTCGATCTCATGTCCTTCTAACTGCTCGATTATAGAGAGCGCCTTCTTCAAATGCTCTGTTGCCATTAGGAAATTACCCATTTCCTGATATAAAAGCGCAATATTGTTATGTAAACTAGCAAATTGATAATCGTTTTCATCTAGTTGCTCGCGGTAGATTTTAAATACTGTGTTGTAGTAACCTAGCGACTCTACCTTTTTGCCTGCTGCTCTATGAGCATTCGCAATATTTTGAAGGCTAGTGGCATACTCCACTGTCCCCTCCAAATGATTTCTATTTAGCAAGCTAATTGTTTCATCGCACGCTCTCAAACTCTTTTCATAGTTTCCAGTATCTCTATTAAAACCAATGATTTCATTTAAAATAGTGATTCCTAGAAAGTCATCACCGTTTTGAAGCGCAGTTTGTAGAGAGTCATCCAAATACTCATCCACTTTTGCCAAATCTTTCTCTGCAAACAACTTATTTAGTTTTTCGTAGAACTCGTTAGTATTCATTTTACTTCCTCAAAAACAAAAGAGGCATATAGATGCCTCTTATCTGTTATTTTACCTTTTCGTAAATCTGATCTGTTAGCATCTGGATTATTTCATCCACTTTATCAAGAGTCTCGTCCACTGGAACCATCTCTTTATCAATCTGCTTGTCCCTAGTTGAAATCTCAACTGCATTCTCTGCCAAGTTTCTAGGACTAACTACCACCCTAACTGGTACTCCTAGTAAATCGGCATCTGCAAACATAGCACCAGGTCTCACTTCTCTGTCATCATAGATAACTTCAATGCCTTTGTTCTGAAGTGCATCATATAACTCGTCAGCCTTTGCCTTTGCCGCAGCATCGTCTGAACGAAGGCAACAAAGGTGAACTTGCCATGGAGCAATAGTGATAGGCCAGATTGGACCCCAATCATCGTGACTCACTTCACAGATAGATGCAGCCATACGACCAACACCTATTCCATAACATCCCATAATTGGATACTGCTCCTTACCGTTCTCATCTAGGTAAGTGAAGTTCATAGCCTTCGAGTACTTTGTACCAAGTTGGAAAATGTTACCAACCTCGATACCTCTCTCTATCTTGATGGCTTTCTTTCCACACTCTGGACAAATGCCACCCTCCACTATCTTAGCTACATCCACATACTCTGGATTATCACAATCTCTGTCCACGTTGAATCCTTGATAATGGTAATCCACTTTATTTGCACCAGTCACTAGATATTCAATATCCTTTAGTGACTTGTCAAACAAAACAGTAACTTTTTCATTGATTCCAACTGGGCCAATAAATCCAGCAGTTAGAATACTGTCATCCACTATTTCACCTGGATGAATCTCGCAACCTGCCGTATTTGCAAGCTTAGTCTCATTAATATCTAGATCGCCACGAATAAATGCCACGATAAATGTGTCATCTTCGTTTCTCTGATATACAACAGCCTTGGCAGTGTTTTCAGCTGGCACATCCAAGAACTCGCATAGAGCCTCGATAGTTCCAGTACCTGGAGTCTCAACCATTTCCAAATCTGCCTTAGCAATCTTATTCTCATTTTCAATAATGCTTGGTGCTGCTTCCACATTTGCGCTATAACCACACTCTGGACAAACTGCTATTGAGTCTTCTCCAGCTGGAGTTAGTAACATATACTCGTGTGAAATGCTTCCGCCCATCATACCTGAGTCTGATGCCACAACCTTTACCTGTGGAATTCCACATCTTGCAAAAATCCTATTGTAAGCATCGTACTGTCTCTGATAATACTTTTCCAAATCTTCCTGTGATGTATGGAATGAATAAGCATCCTTCATAGTGAACTCACGAACACGAATAAGTCCAGCACGTGGTCTAGCCTCATCTCTGAATTTTGTTTGGATCTGATAAATCATAAATGGATACTTTGCATAACTGTTAGCCCACTCACGAACTAGTTGAACCGCAGCTTCTTCGTGTGTCATACCAAGAACCATCTTTGAACCAGTTCTATCTGTAAATCTTAGAAGCTCTGATCCTACACTCTCGTATCTACCCGACTCATCCCAAAGGCTAGCTGGAAGTGTTACAGGAAATAGGACTTCCTGTCCATCGCACTTATCCATCTCATCGCGGATGATATTTTCAATCTTTCTAGAAATTCTCTTCATTACTGGATACTGTGAGTAAACTCCGTTTGCCACATTCTTAATGTATCCACCTCTAACCATTAACGCATGGCTATCTATTAAACAACTGGCTGGTCTTTCTTTAAACCTATCGCCTACCATATTTGCTAGTTTCATTTTATTTCTCCAATCTATCAATGTTTGATTTTTTATGCTTGTGCTTCCTTTTTAGGTTCGGGGTCTGGAGCCTCCTTATGGTGAGTCGCTCTCATCTCAATCTTAGGACTACCATTACCATTGATGTACTCTTCAGTAATTGTAACTGTTCCAATATTGTCATCCTTTGGAATCTCATACATAATATCAAGCATTAACTCTTCTAGAATTGCTCTTAGCGCTCTTGCTCCAGTCTTTCTCTCCATCGCTTTCTTTGCGATAGCGTGAAGCGCTTCATCTGTAAATTGAAGTTTAACTTCATCTAACTCTAAGAGTTTTTGGAACTGTGCAATAATCGCATTCTTTGGATCCGTCAAAATCTGTACAAGCATATCCTCTGTAAGCTCATCCAATGTAAACATGATTGGAAGTCTTCCCAAGAACTCTGGAATCATACCAAACTTGCGAAGGTCATCCGCAGTCACATTTCTAATGATGTTAGGGTCCTTGTCGTACTTGTCCGACAAATCACTCTTGAATCCGATAGCTGCTTCTTTATTTAATCGTTCTTTGACGATGTCTTCTAAATCTGGGAACGCACCGCCGCAAATAAACAAAATGTTTCTAGTGTTAACTGTTGCTAGCGGAACCATTGCGTTTTTGCTAGTAGCACCAACAGGCACTTCTACTTCACTACCCTCGAGTAGCTTAAGCATACCCTGCTGAACTGATTCACCACTAACGTCACGACTTCTTGTTGTATCTTTCTTTGCAATCTTATCAATCTCGTCTATAAATACGATACCAGTCTCTGCGCGCTCAACATCATTGTCGGCATTTGCTAACAACTTTGAGATAACACTCTCAATATCATCACCTATGTATCCAGCCTCTGTAAGCGATGTGGCATCAGTGATAGCCAAAGGCACATCAAGTAACCTCGCCAAAGTCTTAACAAGATATGTCTTACCACAACCTGTAGGTCCAATCATAAGCATGTTTGACTTATCAATCTCAATCTCGTCCATAGTGTTTGTAGCCACCCTCTTATAGTGGTTGTAAACTGCCACAGACATAATCTTCTTCGCATGATCTTGACCAATCACATAGTCATCAAGCATATGCTTAATCTTATGTGGCGCAGGAATCTTGTTGATATCAATCAAAGGCTCTTCGCGCTTTTCTTTTTTCTTAAGTTTCTGTTTGTTAGGCACTTCATTTCGAAGTTCTTCTGGTGTCATCATATGTACACCTGGAGTATTAAGAAGCTTTTCCAATTCTTCTTTAGAAATGCTAACACCCATACCCATGTTTTGCATGCTCTGGAAACTCTTCTGCAAGCAATCTTCACATACAGTCACATTTCCAGGCAAGTCAAATAATTTACCGCACTTGCTCTCTGGCCTACGGCAAACATAACAAACTTTTTCATACTGAGATTCGTCATTAGAATTACTGTTATCTACAGTATTTTCATCCTTTTTAACATCAGAATCTTCTGTACTAACTTCATCAGTTTCAACTATATTTTCATTTTCAAATTCGTTGTTTTTGTCTTTGTTTTCACTCATTTTTCTTCTCCCGAATATTAAAATATTCCACCGAATATCTTACCATATATCGATGTAAAGTACAAAACAGTTA
>CAMVRH010000112.1 GCA_947169835.1 uncultured Lachnospira sp.
ACTATTTTTGCTTTTGTCGGAGCAACTGTGGTTGGCTGAGCTGTTTTGGTTTCTTGCATTGTTCTTTCAAGACTAGGCATTTCAGTCTCTGAAGACATACTAATATCTACAGTATTATTAACTGTAGTTTGTTCAGTTGTTTTATCAATTTCATCAAGAGAACATCCTGACAAAGATAAAACCATACATAATATTAAAACTGTACTTAAAACCTTCTTCATATTTCCGCTCCAAAAACTAATAGTATTATACAATAAAAGGACTGTCATATGACAGTCCTTTATCATTAAATCATTATATTTATTTTACAACTCTAACCTTCAATACACCATCGATAGCCTTAGCAGCCTCAATCTGTGCATCGTCAAATGAATCGCTATCAACTATGATATAGCCGTAGTCACCTCTCTTAGCGCATTCTGCATCATCACTACCAAGAGCAGTTTTGATGTCTGCACATTCGATACCTTTGAATGCAACAGCTACTCTAGCCTTTGTAGCTTCACCCTTGCTTACCTTAGGGAAGTTAACTGAGTTAACAATGTTTCCATTTTCTACAAAGTCCATAATCTGCTTAACTGCCATAATTGCACAGTTGTCTTCAGATTCTGCTGTTGAAGCTCCAAGGTGAGGGAATGCAATTACACCCTCTGTGTTTGCACTTGCATAGTTAGGGAAGTCAGTAACATACTTCTTAACCTTTCCTGATGCTAGAGCCTCTTTCATATCAGCATCTGATACTAGAAGATCTCTTGCGTAGTTAAGAATTACTACTCCGTCTTTCATCTTAGCGATAGTGTCTTTGTTAATCATTTCTTTTGTGTCATCAAGTAGTGGCACATGAATTGAAATGAAATCTGATACTGCATAAACATCGTCGTTTGTATCAACGATCTTTACTTTATCGTCAAGCATTGCCTTTCCTTCTTCTGATAGGAATGGGTCAACACCCACAACATCCATACCAAGTGCAACTGCTGAGTTAGCAACTAATCTTCCGATAGCACCGAGTCCAATAATACCAAGTGTTTTACCTAGGATTTCGCCACCGGCAAACTGTTTCTTAGCCTTCTCCATAGACTTGTTGATATTCTCATCATCCTTGTTTTCTTTTACCCAAGTGTTACCACCGATAACATCTCTTGAAGCAAGTAGCATTCCGCAAAGAACTAATTCCTTAACACCGTTTGCGTTAGCACCAGGTGTGTTGAATACTACGATACCTTTGTCGGCACATTTATCTAGAGGGATGTTGTTTACACCAGCACCAGCTCTAGCTACTGCTACTAAACTTTCTGGTAAATCTAAATCGTGCATAGCTGCACTTCTAACTAACGCTACATCGGCTTCGTCGAAGTTTTCAGTAGCTTCGTAATTGTCTGTAAAGTTTCCTAATCCAAGAGGTGAAATAGGATTTAAGCAATTATATTTAATCATTATTTATTCTCCTCCTCAAACTTCTTCATAAATTCAACTAGTGCTTCTACACCCTCGATAGGCATAGCGTTGTAGATACTAGCTCTCATACCACCAACTGTTCTGTGGCCTTTTAGGTTTTCAAAACCAGCTGCCTTTGCTTCTTTAACAAACTTAGCATCTAGTTCTTCGTCGCCTGTTACAAAAGGAACGTTCATAAGAGATCTATCTTCTGGCACTACAGTACCTTTAAACATTTCACTCTGGTCTAAGAAATCATATAGAATCTTAGCTTTCTTTTCGTTTCTTTCTTTCATAGCGTCTAAGCCACCCATCTTCTTAAGCCACTTGAAGACTTTGCCACACATGTAGATTGTATAACATGGAGGTGTGTTATAAAGTGAACCAGCGTCAGCCTGTGTTTTGTATGCAAGCATTGTTGGAACACACTTATCAACTTCCTCAGGAATCAAATCTTCTCTAATGATTACGATAGCCATACCAGCTGGTCCGATGTTCTTCTGAACACCACCATAGATGATGCCGTACTTTTCAACATCAACTGGCTCTGACAAGAAACATGATGAAACGTCAGATACTAGGATATGACCCTTTGTATTTGGAAGTGTTTTATACTTTGTTCCATAAATTGTATTGTTTTCACAGATATATACATAATCAGCATCTTCTGGAATATCCAAATCACTACAATCTGGAATATAAGAAAATGTCTTATCTTCTGATGATGCTACTCTAACTACATCAATATATTTCTCTGCTTCCTGTGCTGCTTTCTTAGCCCACTGACCAGTTACGATATATGCAGCTTTTCCATTCTTCTTCAAGTTCATTGGAATAGCTGAAAACTGTGTGGATGCACCACCCTGTAGGAATAATACTTTGTAGTTGTCTGGGATGTTCATAAGTTCTCTTAAATCTGCTTCCGCGTCATCAATAATCTGCTGGAATGCAGGAGATCTATGACTCATCTCCATAACGCTCATACCAGTTCCCTGGTAATCTAGCATTTCGTTTGCTGCTTCTTCTAATACCTCTTCCGGTAACACTGCCGGACCTGCTGAAAAATTGTATACTCTGCTCATTTTTTGTTTCCTCCAATATCTTTATTTCTTAAGCATCTAAATCATCTGCGTCGAATACGTCCATAATAGGTTTTCCTGCTGGAACCATTGGGAATACCTTGTCATCCTTATGGATATCGCATTCTAGTACACATGGAATATTTAACTCAATAGCTTCTTTGATGGCATCTCTGAACTCGTCAATAGTTGAAATCTTGTATGCTTTAGCTCCAAGTCCCTCTGCTACTTTGACGAAGTCTACCTCATCATCTAGCACTGTTGCTGAGTATCTTTCGCCATAGAATAATGTCTGCCACTGACGAACCATACCAAGCACATGGTTGTTAATAACTACCTGAATAATAGGAATGTTATATCTTGTAGCTGTAGCGATTTCGTTCATGTTCATTCTGAAACATCCATCACCTGCTATGTTAATACAAACTTTGTCCTTGTTGCCCATCTTTGCTCCGATACAAGCGCCAACACCATAACCCATAGTTCCTAGACCACCTGATGTGATAAGTTGTCTAGACTCTTTGTAGTTGTAGTACTGAGCTGCCCACATCTGATGCTGTCCAACGTCTGTAGTGATAATAGCATCACCCTTAGTCTCTTCATAAATCGCATCAATGATAGATGGACCAGTTAATGCTCCTCTATCTACTGGCAATGGATATTTCTCTTTAAGAGCCTCTATCTCTTTAATCCAGTCAGAGTTGTCTTGTTTATTAACTGCTTTATTTAGGCGAGTCATAACTTCTTTAACATCGCCAATAATGCTAGCGTCAGCCTTAACGTTTTTGTTAATCTCAGAAGGATCAACATCGATATGAACTATGCTAGCGTTTGTAGCAAATTTCTTTGCATTACCAGTAACACGATCACTAAATCTAGCGCCGATAACGATAAGCAAATCACTATCACTTACGCCGTAGTTTGATGTCTTTGTACCGTGCATACCAATCATGCCAGTGTAAAGTGGATTCTTTCCATCAATTACACCTTTACCCATCAAAGTGTCACATACAGGAGCGTTAATCTTTTCTACAAATTCTCTAACTTCTGCATCTGCCTCAGATATAGTAGCACCGCCACCAACTAATACGAATGGCTTTTTAGATGCTTCTATCATCTCGCATACTGTCTCGATATCGTCATCATTGATTGTGTCTGATACACGCTCAACTTTAACAGGCTTCTTACTTTCAAACTCAATCTTGTTTGCAGTAACATCCTTTGTGATATCAACTAATACTGGGCCAGGTCTTCCTGACTTTGCGATTCTGAATGCATCACGAATAGTGTCTGCCAAATCTTCTATTTCTTTAACAATATAGTTGTGTTTTGTGATAGGCATTGTTACACCTACAATATCGATCTCTTGGAAAGAATCCTTACCAAGACCAGACTTAGCAACGTTAGCTGTAATTGCAACTAGTGGAACTGAAT
>CAMVRH010000113.1 GCA_947169835.1 uncultured Lachnospira sp.
AGTCTATTCATCACTCCATCGGATGACATATCTTTCTTTATTTCATTCCAGACATTAACTTGCGCACCTGTTAAGTCATAAGGCAAGTTGTTTACTAGTGTTTCAGCCACACTAAAATCATCTATCACATGAGTGTTTTTTTGCTTCTCATTTTCAACCTTAAGGCTTTGTAAGTTATTTATAAATCTAAAGAATTCTTCAAAGACAAATCTCTTTCGTGCTATTTGGAATTCTTGAGTATTCTTCGGAAAATGAATTTGCTTAACTGCTTCTTTTACATCAAGCAAATCGTATTTATCTCGAATGGACTGAGGCAAAAACTCAGGCTTTGAAATCTGATCTAGTGTATCTCTGACAGCTTTTGTTACAACATTGTTTGTTAGCCCACGCACTAATGGATAAACGGGCTGCATTGAACCCATCTTGTTATTATACTCATCTTGCTTAAACATCTTTGGTTGGTCTATCACTAGAGCTTGTCTAAGTTCTTTGACGAAGCCTCTAAACACAAAACTAGCGCCTATCTGAAGTTGATTCTTTAGATATGGCGCATTAAACCAAACACATTTTATAGCATCGCCGTTGGCGTCTCTAATAAACGCCTCGGTAAGTGTCAGATTTTTCACTCGTCTTACCACTGTATCACGAGCGACTGTTCCAAAGACCGCTTGAGTTCTATCTGTGTCTAAATCACGGACTAAAACTGGAGCTTCGTATGTATCATAATAGCGAGGATAATAGTCAATTAAATCCTCAACTTTGTACACACCAGCTCTGTTGAATGCCTTTTCAGTTTTCTCTCCAACACCCTTAATTGTTTTTAATTCCATCGGTAAATATTCTATCATAAAATGAAAGAAAACTGTATTATTCCACAAATAAAAATAGCAGGGTTCTCACTAACAATCGTTCGTAACCCTGCTATTTTTATTTGTTAATTATTTACTTTACTTTCTTTTTCTTAGAATATTTACCGTAGAAGTATTTGCCGTTAACTTTCTTGTAAGCGCGTACTCTTACGTAATATTTCTTACGCTTTTTGTCTTTGCGTTTGATTGTGTATTTTAGCTTCTTAACTTTCTTAACTTTCTTGCCACTGAAGCTCTTCTTCTTAGACCACTGTACTTCGTATCCGCCAGCGCCTTTAACTCTCTTCCATTTAACTTTAATCTTTTTCTTTGATCCTTTAGCTTTAGTAATCTTAGCTTTTCCAGGAACAATCTTAAATGTTATATAGTCGCTCTCTTTGAAGTTTCCAAGACCTTTAATGTAAATAGATGCCTTACCAATCTTAACATTATTCTTGTAAGTCATTGTGTAATCAACTCCAGGTCTTAGTAAAACGCCGTTGTATTTAAGTGGTCCAATAGGTTTAACTTCTTTACCTGTATAAGTCTGATTATCGATCCATGAATCATAATCAGCACTCCAGATCATCTTCTTAGCTGCATCGCCTTCTTTGTCGGCCTTAGCTACACCGTTCTGATAAGATATAATCTTAGCCATGTCACTTGAACCGATTACAGCATAACCAGCATCATTGATAACCTTATCAATTCCACCGTTACCAACTAAGCTGTATGTACATACGTTTTCAAACTTAACTCCAGATTTCTTTGGACACTCGATTGCTGATTTTAGCCAGCACTGAGCAGCCTGATAACATGAGTAAATACCAATTCCGTATCCTTCGTGAGCGTCAACATTTGGATTTACATAGTAATCTGTGTATCCGTATGAGCCAGGTGCATTCCATGCCTTTTGACTTGGAATATCATATGGCAACTCACTCTGGTACATATAAGTTCTACCATTTGTACCATTCCAAATAGTCTGATATTTCTGGAAGTGCTCAACCATCAAACCATAAGCAGTGATGTTGTCACCGTTAAATGTAACACCGTTATCAGCTGTATTCTTATACCAGCCAACACCATGTCCGTGGTCAGCTCTCCATACCCAGAAGTTATCTGTAATAACATCATTCTGATTAATCTCTACACAGTTTTCAACCTGGCAGTTTGCATCATCAGCGCCACCTACTCTAAAGAAGCAGTCACTGATTACTGTAGGATTATCAGAGAAATCATTAGAGTTCTTATCATTACCAACTGTTAACAAGTCAGGTGATTTCTTGCGGCCTGCGTCAAATAACAATCCAGCCAAACGAACACCTTTGACGTTGTCTACGTGCATACACTCATTTCCTTCTGTTGGTTTAAGTGTTGCATAACCTAGACCTAATACTACAAAGTTATCTTGATTAATTTGAATTGGTTTATCTAAGTTATAGATTCCTGGAGAGAAAATCAAAGCTTTCTTATCAGCAATAGCTGTATTAATTTCATCAGCTGTATCTGTAGGTTTAGCTACATAATAATTTCTAGATGCTATTGTTCTATAATCTCTTCCCAATTCATAATCTTCCCAAGAAACACCTTGAGTGTTTTCTTTTACAGCAGGAACGATTATCTTATAATCATCATCTTCATATGCAAGATAAGGTTTTTCAGCAATCTTTGGAGTATCTGTAACTACAGTACTTGTTCCCTTTGGCCAGTCACTAGCTGTGTGCTGTGTCTTTGAACCAACCAAAACACTATTCCAAACTGCAGCTTGGTAATTCCATTTTTCATATCTAGGGTCATTGTTTGCATTTGTAACAATATTTCTAGATAGCCACTGTTGCTGTGATCCACAAGATACGAATGTTCCGATTTTAGAATCCGCCATGAATCCACCGCTGGCATATCCACCTTCTTCATGAAGATTGATTCCGCCAGTTAGATTTACTTTTCTCATAGCTGTAGCCTGTGAAACAGCCCATGTACTTACTTTATAATCTGATGTGAAGTTCTCAACTGAACGCCAGAAGTTACATAGCGCATTGTAGTTGATATTTCCATCCCATTTTCTTCCCTTCATCCATTCAGCCAAACACTGAACCTGATTGATTTTAACCTGTGTAGGTTTCAAACCAAGTCCTGCTACCTGAGTATAGAAACCAACTTTTGTTGTAACGTTATACTCTGTTCCACTTGGCATAAACATAAATGCATATCTTTCAGATCTGAACTGACCAGCTTCAGAATTTTTATAAGCTGTATCAATTACATTCTGGATTTTATTCATTGGGTCAGTATCTTCAAAGATATATGTGTTTTCGCCGAATAAATCTATTTCATCTGAAAAGATTTTAGACTTAGCAACCTCTTTGCCATCTACCAATGCACGAACATAATAGTAACTTTCTGAATACTTAGGACTTAAAATAACATGGTTATTATAACTGGCACTTAGTTCATAATTAGCAAATCTACTATCTGCTTTATAAAGCTCATAAGTCGCACCTTCTATCTCATCACAATTAATTGCTGCAAGATCGGTAGAGTTAACTGAAACTTTAACATTTAGTACATCACTCGCCCTAGTCTCTTGTACTTGAATGGCAGGCACCAAACTAAGTACCATTGCAACAACAACGATACTAGAAAGAACCTGATTTCTCACTTTTCTAAACATAAAAAATCTCCTTTATTTAATTTCTTCAACTTCCGCACGTAATCTATTTTTGATTATATCAAATAGATATTTTATACACAATAATTATATCGGTACATTATGTTGAAAATATGGGCCAAAATCAAAAAGGAGTTTTCATAAAGAAAACTCCTTTTTTTGAGCTGGTGCCCTAATTAATAACCGAAATTTCCTTAAGGAGATGTATTTTTGTTGTTTTATAAAATTGTATTTTCAACAATACCAAGGTATTATTGTCTACATCATAGGACCTTGTGGCATAGGTGGAACTGGATTGTCC
The DNA here is from genome assembly GCA_947169835.1 of uncultured Lachnospira sp. GTDB lineage: Bacteria > Bacillota > Clostridia > Lachnospirales > Lachnospiraceae > Eubacterium_G. Next base: position 3,821 of record CAMVRH010000113.1, read on the forward strand.
TCCTTAATAGTTGAAACAACTGATTCTGTTGTTAGCAATGTACTAGCTACTGAAGTAGCATTTTGAAGTGCGCTTCTTGTAACCTTTGCAGGATCTAGAATTCCAGCTTCTACCATCTCTACATAAT
>CAMVRH010000114.1 GCA_947169835.1 uncultured Lachnospira sp.
ATCGAAATCCAAGTCTGCTCCGAAGTAGTGGTTGGTGCCTGAGTCTGTGTTGGAACCTGAGTGTTGCTCTGACTTTCGCCAGTTGGCTCCTCAGTTCCATCCGCATAGTAAACGTAGCATGTGATTTCTTTGTTGCCCTGTGTAACTGTAAACTCTGTTACCTTTTTTGTGAAGTTATCTAGATGCACAATAATACCTGCACCCTGGATGTCATATCCATCCAAAGAACAATCACTGACAACTCCGCCAAAGGTAACGTATAAACCCGGCTTACTTGCAAAGTCTGGCTTTTGAATGTTAACTAAACTTCCGTCTTCAGAATAGAACTTATACTTATTTGAATAAGCTCCGCCGCCTGCGCCGTCTCCTGCCCAATCAATTGTGCTCCAGTCTGGCTCTGCTGCTTCAACATGGCCTGAAGGCACAAAAACAAAACCCGCTATAGCAATTGCCACAGCGCAAACAACTGAAATAATCTTTGCGTAGAATCTTGGTAGTCTCATAATAGTCTTTCCTCCTAGTCTCACTTCCCCATTAAAATGTTTCCGAACTTCTAGTGATAATATACTAACATAAAAAATGTAGGAAAAATATAGCAAAAATAATACGAAATACTTATGGAAATATATACACCAAACGCTGTTTTTGCTCTTTTTCTTGATAAAATCTCCCATTCACATTAAAATACTACGTATGAATAATTTTGATATGTCAGTATTAATAACGCAACTAGTACAGCTATTTCTTGTAATGGCTGTCGGTTATATTGCGTTCAAAATGAAAATATTAAACCACACAGTATGCAAGCACCTATCAACATTCGTGCTTGAAATAACTATGCCAATCATGATTATAGATGCGGTGCTAAGCCTCGATAATAGTCAGAAGCCTGGTACTTCCACTATTGTCACTTTATTTGTCGCATCTATATTATTCTACGTAGTTATGCCAATCATCGCATTTGTCGTTGTGAAGTTTTTGGCGAAGACTATTCATATAAAGAAATACCGCGAAGGCTTGTACATGCTTATGATGGTTTTTGGAAATGTAGGCTTTATGGGATTCCCAATTCTTAAAGCTGCCTGCGGTTCAAACGGAGAACTTGCGGTCTTCTACGCAGCCATCCTAAACATTTTCTTTAACATAGCATTCTTCACATACGGTATTATGATTGTGGGATATGGCACTGAGGCCCAGGGAAAGATTTCGTGGAAGAAATTTATTAGCCCTGGTATGATTTCATCCTTTGTTGGAATCGCGCTTTACGCATTCGGAATTCACTATCCAGCCACCGGCAAAGGAAATATGGTAACTGATGTGGTCGAGGGGTTGTTTGGAACAATTGGAGACTTAACACCACCTCTTGCTATGATTATAGTCGGTGCTACTTTGGCAAGTGTTGCATTGAAGGAAGTATTTAGTGAATGGAGAATATATGTTTTTGTTTTCATAAGACAGATTGTAATTCCACTTTTATTATTCCCGGTATTTAAGATTTTTATTAAAGACAGTTTGTTAAGCATTGTATTATTTATTGAATTTTTAATGCCAATAGCAAACAGTGCTACTATTGTGGCAAATGAATATGACCTCGACAGTAGGTTTACTGCAAAGGCCATTTTCATTTCAACACTAGCATCAATTGTTGCAATACCACTGATACTGTGGCTGACAAGTTTTTATCCAATATAAAAAGAGACTAGCTAATGCTAGTCTCTTGTAATTAATCTAAACTTTTCAAAGTTGGGAACAATAACACGTCCCTGATGGCTTCTGAATCAGTAAACAACATTACCATTCTGTCGATTCCATATCCAATACCGCCTGTAGGTGGCATACCAATTTCTAACGCGTGTAGGAAATCTTCGTCAGTAGTGTTTGCCTCTTCATCTCCTGCTGCTAACAACTCTTCCTGAGCCTTAAATCTTTCTCTCTGATCGATTGGGTCATTTAACTCTGAGTAAGCATTTGCCATCTCCCAACCATTCATAAAGAACTCAAATCTTTCTACATACTCTGGATTGTCAGGTTTCTTCTTTGTAAGTGGTGAAATCTCAATTGGATGATCCATAACAAATGTTGGCTGAATCAAATGTTCTTCCACGAACTCTTCAAAGAATAGGCTTAAGATATCACCCTTCTTGTGATGTGGTTCGAATTCCACATGGTGTTCTTTAGCAAGTGCCTGCGCCTGCTCCAAAGTTTCTACTTCGTTCCAGTCTACGTTTGCATATTTCTTAACTGCATCCACCATTGTGATTCTCTCAAATGGCTTTCCAAGATCCATCTCCTGACCCTTGTAAGAAATCTTTGTGCTTCCGCAAACTTTCTCAGCAATATATCTAAACATTTCTTCTGTCAAATCCATCATTCCGTTGTAGTCAGTATACGCTTGGTATAACTCCATCAAAGTAAACTCAGGATTGTGACGTGTATCAAGTCCTTCATTTCTGAAAACTCTACCAATCTCATAAACTTTCTCAAGTCCACCCACAATAAGTCTCTTCAAATATAGTTCAAGAGAAATTCTAAGTTTAACATCCTCATCCAATGAATTGTAATGAGTCTCAAAAGGTCTAGCTGCTGCTCCACCTGCATTGTGAACTAGCATTGGAGTTTCAACTTCCATAAAACCTTTGTCGTCCAAAAATCTTCTAACTTCGCTGATAATCTTTGAACGGTTAATGAATGTCTCTTTAGCTTCTGCATTCATAATAAGATCAAGATATCTTTGACGGTATCTCAAATCTGTATTTGTAAGTCCGTGGTGCTTCTCTGGAAGAATCTGTAGACTCTTAGTTAGAAGTTTAACCTCTGTTGCGTGAATCGAAATCTCGCCAGTTTTTGTTTTGAAAACTTAACCCTTAATTCCTACGATATCACCAATATCGAACTTCTTAAAATCTTTATAGTCGTCTTCGCCTATGCTATCTCTAGCCACGTAAGACTGAATATTTCCATCGCGGTCCTGAACATTACAAAAAGATGCTTTACCCATTACACGCTTAAGCATCAATCTACCTGCTACAGTAACTTCTTTGCCTTCGAACTCATCATAGTTGTCCTTGATTTCCTGGCTGTGGTTAGTCACATCATACTTAGTAACCTCAAAAGGATTCTTTCCTCTTTCCTGAAGGTCTGCTAACTTTTCTCTTCTAACCTTAAGTAACTGCTTTTCGTTTACAGGTTGGTTATTGTTCTGATTATTCTGATTGTTATTTTGATTATTTTCGTTTCCCATTATAATCTCCATCCATTTATGTGATTATTGTAAAATGCTTCTATATTTATAGAAGCATTTTGGTTTCTAATTTCTATTACGCTTTCTGTACTTCTAGGATTTTATACTTAACTTCCCTATCACCTAGTTCAATCTTAACTGTCTCACCCTTTTTGTGTCCAACTAGACCTTTACCAACAGGTGACTCGTCAGAAATTTTACCCATCAATGTGTTAGCGTTTGTAGAGTTAACCATTTCGTATTCCATAGTCTCTTTAAGTTCCATATCGCGAATCTTAAATGATCTACCAATACCAATCACGCTAGCATCCAAATCTTTATCTCTAATGACCTCTTTATTTTTGAGCATGTTTTCAATCTCTCTAATTCTAGCTTCGATTTTAGCCTGCTCATCTTTAGCAGCATCATACTCTGCGTTCTCTGAAAGATCGCCCTGAGCTCTAGCCACTTTAATCTTTTCAGCCACTTCATCTCTCTTAACAAGTTTCAAATCTTTCAACTCGTTTTCTAATTCTTTTACTTGGGATTTAGTAAATACTAACTTCTTATCTTCACCCATTTTGAACCTCCATGTATGTAAAATAATCGATTTTTCTTAAGTCTGCCCGGTTTTTCCTCCTCCAGGCACCACTGAATATAATACTCTACTTACCCCTCATCGTCAACTAAAAAATGCCCTTTTG
>CAMVRH010000115.1 GCA_947169835.1 uncultured Lachnospira sp.
GTAGTAGTTGGAGTTACTGGCCAAACAATCTGAGTACCATCACCGCAGTAAATTTGTCTAATACCAAATCTTGCTGCCACCACATTCTTTTCTGTTCTCTCGCCATTTCCTTTGAAGATGACGAAATCATATCCTTTATATTTTTTATTATATTCGCTTCCACATTTAGAAGCTTTATTTTCAACCATTGTTCTGTACTGTGCATCAGTTATGCTAATCTTTGTTTTGCCATAACTGCTTCCAGCTTTCACATTCTTCTGAACGCCAAAGTAAATAGCGTTTCTCTTAATGTTAGTGAAACTGTTTCCAGAAATAGTAATGCCCTGGATTCCTCCACCTGAAATACCATGTGAACCAGAACTGTATGTTAGGTTGCTTGATTTTCCAATTGTATTGAATCTGTTGTTTTTAATTGTCGCATTTTTCCAATTAAGAACAAACACGCCGTTATCGTAAATATTATTAAATCTATTTCCAATACCTTTTACATTTTGATGATAAACATGCTTACCACCCTTTTGTGAGTACTTGTGAGTTCCAACTCCTCTTGTTGTTCCATTAAATGTATTATTTTGAATTGTCACATTTACACAAGGAGTAATATCTTTTTTAACCCACTTAAGTGGAATACCATGTGTTTTGGCATCTGGCGTATCAACGTTGATCGCTTCTTTGTTGTAGTTCTTTTTCTTTGTCTTTGCAACGGCTGCGCCAAAGTAATTGTTGTGAATGTTTATGTTTCTTGAACCGTTTACCTCTATGTAGTGATCTCCGTTCATACCTTTGAAAGTAATTCCTGAAATCTCTACTCCATCATTGTGAGCGCAAGCTATACACATTCCATATTTTTTCTTCATGTCAAAGGTAACTTTGCCTTGGGCAATAAACTTAACGTTCTTTGAACCCTTGTAACCCTTAACACTATTCTTCTTCATAGATTTTTTCTTTGGAACTATTTGCCACATACCACTAGCCGCCTTTTGACCTTTGATTCCAGTCTTGCTAGTTTTGACAAACTTAACTCCACTCTTGAAAACAATCGTGATGTTTGAAGGAACACAGATAGCATTACAGATTTTGTAAGTACCTTTCTTTATAGTAAGAGTTCCGCCGCCCTTCTTTCTCATCTTCTCTAAGTAAGAGTTTAGTCCTAAGTAATCGCTTGTATACTTGTTTGCATGTGAATGGTATGTCTTTTTAGCCATCTTCTTCAAAGCTTTTTTATTTACTGTGAAGTTAGCTTTTGAATACGCCGGCTGATAAACACTAACAGATGCAACAACTAAAACGATTATTAACAATAAACATTTAACCTTTTTCATAGCTTGTCTCCTTAGTTGAAAGTCCTCATTGTTCGTCTATTATCTTATCATAAGAATTTGATAAAAAGCCTTAGTCTAACGACCAAGGCTTTTATTTTATTTGTTGTAATTTACAATCTTTCCAAAGTCAGCCTTAAGACTAGCTCCACCAACTAATCCACCGTCAATATTTGGCTTAGCCAAAAGTTCAGCAGCATTGTCAGCGTTCATTGATCCACCATACTGAATTCTGATGGCATCAGCTGTAGCCTCATCATATACTTCTTTGATGCACTCTCTGATAGCTCCACAAACTTCTTCAGCCTGATCAGATGTGGCAGTCTTGCCAGTACCGCTAGCCCAGATTGGCTCGTAAGCAATAACAGTATCTTTTGCATCGTCAGCACTTACACCCTGGTATGCAATCTTAATCTGCATTCTTACCCAGTCAATTGTGATTCCCTGTTCTCTCTGCTCAAGAGTTTCACCACAACAGATAATTGGTGTAATACCGTGTTCAATTGCCTTAAGTACTTTTTTGTTAACTGTCTCATCAGTCTCTGCAAAGTACTCACGTCTTTCAGAGTGACCAATGATTACATATTTTACACCAGCGTCTGTTAGCATATTTGGAGCAATCTCTCCTGTGTATGCACCGCTCTCTTCAAAGTAAAGATTCTCAGCGCCAATGTTAATATTTGTATCCTTTGTAGCTTCCACTGCTGGAACGATGTCGATAGCTGGTACGCAGAAAACTACGTCCACTTCATCGTTTGCTACTAAAGGTTTTAGTTCATCTATAAGTGCAACTGCCTCTGATGGAGTTTTGTTCATCTTCCAGTTGCCTGCAATAATTTTCTTTCTCATTTCAATTCTCCTTATTTGTCGTTTGCTGCTACTACACCAGGAAGTTCTTTGCCCTCTAGGAATTCAAGAGAAGCTCCACCACCTGTTGAGATGTGTGTCATCTTGTCGCCAAAACCTAGGTTATTAACTGCAGCTGCTGAGTCACCACCACCGATAATTGTAGTAGCATCTGTGTCAGCCAAAGCCTTTGCAACAGCAATTGTACCTTCTGCCAAGCATGGGTTTTCTGAAACGCCCATAGGTCCGTTCCAAACAACAGTCTTAGCATTCTTAACTGCGTTTGCAAAAATCTCTCTAGTCTTAGGTCCGATATCCAAACCTTCCATATCTTCTGGAATTTCGTTTGTAGCAACGATTTCTGTATCGATAGGTGCATCGATTGGATCTGGGAAATCCTTTGAAGCAACTGTGTCGATAGGAAGTAATAATTCTTTGCCCATCTCTTCAGCTTTCTTCATCATCTCTAGACAGTAATCTAGTTTAGTATCATCTACTAAAGATTTACCAACGCTTCCACCTTGTGCTTTAACAAATGTGTAAGCCATACCACCACCGATGATAAGTGTATCGCACTTAGCTAGTAGGTTATCGATTACATTTAGTTTATCAGCAACCTTTGCGCCACCCAAGATAGCAACGAAAGGTCTAACTGGATTGTTTACTGCATTTCCTAGGAAGTCAATTTCCTTCTGCATTAAATATCCAACTACTGCTGTATCAACATATTCAGTAACACCAACGTTTGAGCAGTGTGCTCTGTGTGCTGTACCGAATGCGTCATTTACAAATACATCACAAAGAGATGCCAAGTCCTTTGAGAACTCTTCACCATTCTTTGTCTCTTCTGCTCTGTAACGAGTGTTCTCTAGTAGAACAACGTCTCCGTCATTCATAGCATCCACTGCAGCTTTTGCATTAGGACCAACTACTTCGTTGTCTGGAGCAAATTTAACTTCTTTTCCTAGAAGTTCAGATAGTCTCTTAGCTACTGGAGCAAGTGACATTTCTGGTAGAGGCTCGCCCTTTGGCTTACCTAAGTGTGAACAAAGAATAACTTTGCCACCGTCATTTATTAATTTCTTAATTGTAGGAAGAGCTGCGATTAGACGGTTTTCGTCAGTAATCTTTCCGTCAATCAAAGGTACGTTGAAATCACATCTAACTAATACCTTTTTGCCAGCTACATTAATGTCGTCAACTGTTTTTTTGTTTAACATCTTTTTTACCTCGCTTATTTTTTTAGGGTTTACCCTTTAACATTATAAAAGGGTCTAGCATCGGCCAGACCCTTTAAAATCAAATTTTATTTATGCTAACTCTGAGAAGTATTTGATTGTTCTAACCATCTGGCTTGTGTATGAATTTTCGTTATCATACCATGAAACAACCTGTACTTCATATGTGTCATCATCAATCTGAGAAACCATAGTCTGTGTAGCATCGAATAATGAACCATACTTCATACCAATGATATCACTTGATACGATTTCGTCTTCGTTGTATCCGAATGAATCGTTAGCTGCTGCCTTCATAGCTGCGTTAATTCCATCAACAGTGATGTCTTTACCCTTAACAACAGCTGTAAGAACTGTAGTTGAACCTGTTGGAACAGGTACTCTCTGTGCAGAACCGATTAGCTTACCGTTAAGTTCTGGGATAACAAGACCGATAGCCTTAGCAGCACCTGTTGAGTTAGGTACGATATTAACTGCAGCTGC
>CAMVRH010000116.1 GCA_947169835.1 uncultured Lachnospira sp.
ACTGAGGAGGAAATTAGAAAAAACTTTAAAATAGTGGCCGAGATGAAGCCAGTTAAGATTATATTTGAAAATGTACTAAATAGGTACAAAGGATTGCTTCACGAGCAAATCAAGCAATTCTTTAAAGACTTAGGAAAGCACAATAATAGTGAGTATGGAGATATATTGTTAAGTAATAAGTCTGCCAAGGATATAAGCACGAGAAAACATGGTTTTAATAAAATAAAAGCATGGGGTATTGGTGCAATTAAAGAGACACTGGAATTTGGAAAGGCCATTTACTACAAAGAGAATTATAAAGGAAAAGAAAAAGATAGATTAGTGCTTGCTGCACCCGTTGAAATTGGAGAAGGACCTTTTAGAGGGAGGTATATTATGGGTGTGTCAGTGCAAGTATCATCTACTACTAATAGGGCAAATATTTTAGAAATGGCATTAGAAAAGGAGAACTTTATGGATGCCACTATCGACAATGAATTGCCTACACATGGAAAAAGTTCTCCTTCTATTTTGACTTTACTACAACAAGTAATAGATGTCAAGAATGGAACGAGATCTTTAGATCAAGTCACAGCAATTGGGATAGATAGCAAGTAAAATATCTAAACACCCTTAATATTGACTAAGGGTGTTTTTTCTTTTATAATACACTTTAGGACTTTAAAGCGACAGATTTAAAGTCTTTATCTATTTTTTTATAAGAAATTACAAGAGAGGCAAACTATGAGTGAGAAAAAAATCATGCTTGGAAACGAAGCGATAGCTCGTGGTGCATGGGAAGCTGGAGTGAAGGTTTCATCGGCTTATCCGGGCACACCAAGTACAGAAGTAAGTGAAAATTTAGCGAAATACGAAGATGTTTATTCGGAGTGGGCGCCAAATGAAAAGGTAGCGACAGAAGTTGCTATCGGAGCATCTATGGCAGGCGTTCGTTCAATGACTATGATGAAGATGGTTGGCTTAAACGTGGCAGCAGATCCACTTTTCACACAAGGTTATATCGGTGTGAACGGAGGAATGGTTTACTGCGTGGCAGATGACCCTGGAATTTATAGTTCACAGAATGAGCAAGATACTAGAATGATAGCGCGCGCTGCTATGGTTCCTTTAGTTGAGCCATCAGATAGCGAAGAGGCTCGTACTTTCACAAAGAAAGCGTATGAACTTTCAGAAAAGTACGACACACCAATCATTCTTCGCACAACTACTAGACTTGCACACTCGCAGGGCCTCGTTAATCTAGAGGATAGAGTGGAAGTGGATGACAAGCCATACGAGAGAAACATTGCAAAGAATGTAATGATGCCAGGTAATGCGATTAAGCGTCACGTCTTCGTCGAAGACAGATTAAACCGCATGGCTGAAGATGCAAACACTCTTGATATTAATAAAGTAGAAATGAATGATACTAGCTTGGGAATTATCACAAGTGGTATCCCTTATAAATATGTAAAAGAAGCGCTACCTAACGCTTCAGTTTTGAAGCTTGGTTTGATTAATCCTTTGCCAGAAAAATTGATTAAGGACTTTGCGGCTAAGGTAGATAGACTTGTGATTGTGGAAGAACTTGAGCCAGTGATTGAGGAGCAGGTTCGAGCAATGGGTATCGAGTGCGACGGAAAGAATATTTTCACTCGCCAGGGTGAGTACAGCGCAAATTTACTTAAGCAAGTTCTTTTGAATGAAGATTTGGATTTGGCTGAGCCAAACGATGCGCCTATGCGTCCACCAATTCTTTGTCCAGGATGTCCTCACAGAGCGACATACTCAGTGCTTCAGAAGTTAGGTATTCACGCAGCCGGAGATATCGGTTGCTACACTTTGGGTGCCGTTAATCCTTTGGGCGTGGTTGATACAACAGTCTGCATGGGCTCAAGTATTTCAACACTTCACGGTATGGAGAAAGCAAAAGGCAAAGACTATGTGAAAAATTGGGTAGCAGTTATTGGCGATTCAACATTCCTACACACGGGTGTGAATTCGCTTATGAATATGGTTTACAACAAAGCCACAGGTACGGTGATTATTCTTGATAACTCAACAACAGGTATGACAGGTCATCAAGATCACCCAGCCACAGGTAAGACTCTTCAGGGAGAGGAAGCAAACATCGTTCTTTTAGACGAGCTCTGCAAATCTCTTGGCGTTAAGAGTGTGGTGGTTGCAGACCCATTTGATATTAAGAAATTTGAAGAAGTGGTTAAGGAAGAAGTAGCGAAGGATGAAGTTTCAGTAATCATCGCTCAGTCACCTTGCGCGCTTCTAAAATCATATGTGCCAAAGGGCAAATGTGTAGAGATTCCAGAGAAGTGTAAAAAGTGTGGACTTTGTCTTAAGTCTGGTTGTCCAGCAATCACAAAGACTGCTGAGGGCAATATCAAGATTGACCAAACACTTTGTAACGGATGTGGACTTTGCATGAGCACATGTCCATTTGACGCAATCGAATTAAAGAAGAGGGGTGAGTAAGATGGCAGAGACAGTAAACATTATGATCGTGGGAGTTGGCGGTCAAGGAACACTCCTTACAAGTAGAATATTAGGCGGCATTATGGAAAAAGGCGGCTACGACGTAAAGCTTTCCGAAGTTCACGGAATGGCTCAGCGTGGTGGTAGCGTTGTTACATATGTGCGCTACGGCGACAAGGTGGAAGAGCCTATCGTGGAAGAGGGACAGGCTGACATCTTGATTGCTTTCGAGCGCCTCGAAGCTTACAGATACGCACACTTCCTAAAGAAGGACGGCGTTATAATCGTAAACGACCAGCGCATCGATCCAATGCCAGTAGTTACAGGTGCTATGGAGTATCCTGAAAATATTATTGAGAAGCTTTCAAGCAAGTACACAGTTTATTCAGTGGATGCGATGAAGGAAGCGCTTGAGATTGGAAACCCTAGAGTTTTCAACGTAGTTATTCTAGGAATGGCTGCTAGAAATATGGACTTCGACAAAGACGAGTGGATTGAGGTTATCAAAAATACGGTTCCACCAAAGACTGTCGATATTAATGTAAAAGCTTTCGAGCACGGCTACAACATGGAATAATTAAGTCGATAGACTTATTGGAATAAACTTTCTTTGAAGAGACCGATTTGTTAATAACTATTAGGAAATTTTAAGAAAATGATAATAGATATTCACACACATATTTTTCCGGATAAAATTGCATATCAGACTTTGCGAAAGATGGAGCAAAGTATTTATGAGTGCCAGGGAATTAAGGTAGATGCTGAGGCTACGGCTCTCAGGTCAGACCTATCAAAGACTAGTATCGAAGCTGGAATCGATAAATCAATCATCTGCCCAGTGGCTACTAATATTACACAGCCAGAAAAGCTGAATGCTTTGGCTAGTAAGATTAATGAGACTACTGATGAGACACATTTGTTTAGCTTCGGTGCGATTCATCCGGACAACGAAAATTATAAAGAGATAATAGACGATGTGGTGGCAAGGGAATTGAAGGGAATCAAACTTCACCCTGATTACCAGGACACATTGTTCTCGGACATAAAGTATCAAAGAATAGTGGATTACGCGGCCCAGAAAGATTTGGTTATCGTGATTCACGCCGGCGAAGACATCGGAATTCCAGCGCAGATTCACTGTACACCGGATATGATTCTTGATATGCATGAGTCTATGCAGCCTGAGAAACTAGTGCTAGCGCACATGGGCGGCTGGCGCATGTGGGATGAAGTAGAAGAAAAGTTAGTTGGACTTCCATATTATATGGACAGTGCGATTTGCTTAAATCGAAACGTGAAGATTCATATGGAAAATGATCAGTTCGTCAGAATGGTTAGAAACCATGGTGCTGATAAAGTTTTGTTTGGAACTGATTCGCCTTGGTACGACCAGGCTAGAGCTATT
>CAMVRH010000117.1 GCA_947169835.1 uncultured Lachnospira sp.
AAGTCAATGTTGATTCTATCTTCAGTTCGCGTATTATCCCAATCTGTAGATACATATGGGCTATTTAAGTTTCCATCTACCAAAACTGATGGGTCTTGTGAACCTTCGTTTTTGTAAATTGATGAAACTGATACTTCTTTATTTAGTGCTAAGTTAAATCTTGCATCGTTAATCCAATCCTTAACATCTGCTGGAGGTTGAACTGTCTCGTCTTCGGCTGGTGTTGTTGTTTCTTCTTCGCCGCCACCGCTTTCTTCATTTCCAAGTAGAAGGTCAAATCCACCTGCTGTGTCAATTTCAAACTGAACAAGGCTTCCGGCTTTAACTTTAACCTTACCAATCTTCTCGCCTGAGTTTGAATCAACAACATAAGTTGTCTTAACTTCCTGAGTTGGGTTCCAAATCTCACCAGTGTAAACAGTGTTTCCGTCTTTTACTTTCTTGTAAACTGAACCACTAATTGTTGCACCAGTAATTACATAATCTGTTGTCTTATATCCAATAGAATCCATAGCAGAGATGAACCAATAAGTGTTTGCTCTATCTTCCTTCTGAACTCCATTGACGCCTGCAGTAAACTTCTCATATGCTGCGTCTGGATCAGTCTGTGATAGGAATGGCCACGTGATATGCTGCCATCCGGTATCCGCCGTTGGATAAGTATCTGCTGTATGTTGCTCCTGAGCTAAATAAGCATCAATCTCTTCTTGAGATTTACCCTGCTGTCTCATCTGCTCTGCAACAATATTTGCATTTATCATTACTTTCTCTCTAGCATCATCAGTCTCATCTAACAAGCCTTGGTATGCTCTAGCACACTTCTCTTGATCCATACCATAGTTAGTTAAGTACTCTGAAATAGGTAGCCACTGAATACCGTAAATGTATAGAGGCTGTCCGCCAAAGAAAGTACCATAACTATATGATGCTCCGTAAACCTGACCTGTTCCCTGGAATGGGAATGAGTCTAGCCAGTTGTCGCCGTCGTAGTCGAACCAGTATTGTTTTACTGCTTCCATCTCGGTTGTGAAGCCGTAAGCACCGGCATCAATATATTTATCTTGTTTTGTTACTTCGCCCCATAGGTACATTCCAACCCAGCTAAAGAGTGACTCTGAAGCTGACTCTTGGTTGTTACCGTCGTCGTTGTCTGCGTAACCGCCAGCCCATGAGTGTCCCGAGTATTGGTCAAATGCTCTGAACTTACAGAACATATTCCCATCGTCCCTTGGTTCTTCTGGGTTCGCATAGTCGCGAAGCATAATCTCTACCATATCTTTATATTGATAATAGAAGTCTTGATCGTATGTTGAAAGTACGGCTGCGCCAAAGAGGAAGTAACCGTATGTAAAGTGGTGGTCACAGATAGCTGCGTTAGCACCGTAAGCACTCTCTGGATAGTAAACTGTTCCCCAATCTTTGTTGTAGATTAGATAACATCTATCATCGCCACCTGAATATGTGAACCAGTCTACCATTATCTTCTTTAGGTCTTTTAGTAACTGGTCTCTCATTCCCTTCTCGCCAATTTGATCAGCCATTAGAGCTGTAATAGCAAGTGGATGAACAGCTTTGCCTTGCCAGTAAGCATCGGCATTTGGTCCTGTTCCAATCTCATCCATTACAGTCTTTATGTATCCTTTAATTCTATCTTTTTCTAGTTTTGAACTGTTAGGTTTAGCAAATGTAGGAAGTAATCCTGCAAACTGCTGTGTGGTTGATAATTCATTGCATCTATACATTCTCATATCACCACGAATCGATTTATAAGTGTCAAAATGACCAGCACAATTTTCACTTTCATGTTTCCACTGATGTGGGTAGAAACCTAGAACTGTATCCATTGGTAAATCAACTCTTAACTGGTCAGTATCTGCATGATAATAAGTAGTTATTTTGTTGTTTTCCTTATTAAAGTCATAAGTAACTTCAGTATCTTTCACACGATTATATGCATGTTGATAATATTCTTCAACCTGAGCTTCTGCGTGCATACCACATGCAGAAATATAAGCATTGTCTTTAGACTCAAACTGAATCTTTATCAAAGTCTTTTTACCAACATTCTTTGCTGTAAATGTAGTATTCTCAGGTGCGCATAACAAGAAATCTGATTCTCCATTTTCTGCTCTAAAATTTTCATCATCTTGTGTATGAATTACGATATGGTCACCTGAATAAGTATCTCCAGCATTTTCTAATACGCGTTGTCCATTTTTATTATCTATCTTGAATATTGATGATGAGCTTAGAAGTACTGTATCATCTTCATAAAACTCCGAGAAAATATAAGGTGAACCCTTAACCAATGTAGATTTCATCTTTAGACCCTCGTCGTCACATAAACCTACATCTACATGGAAGTCACCATAATTTTCAACTCTGTCATAGCCACTGTTTGCATCAAAACTATCAGGCTTTAGATAAAAGTCCATTAGTTTTTCTGAATAATAACCAACACCTAAATCCTGAGGCTTTCTCTCGTCAGTGTAACCTTGAGAAGCAAGTAGAGTTCCTAGTCCCTTGCTAGAGAACTGTGCCTTTAGAGGATGAATAACAGCCATATTTCCATAAGTCTTAATCATGAATGATGACCACCAGCTGTTTGAATCGATTGGTGTTCTTACATGTTCTTCGTTAACGAAAGTTGGAAGTTTGTTTAATTCTTTTTTAACCTCACCCACTACGTATGAGCCTTTGCCGTTCTCCATATTTTCAATTTGACTTACAGGAAGGTCTTTTATTACTTCATTTTCTTTAGAGTCGCCCTCTTTGTATTCATAAACTTCAAATTCTTTGACGCCGACACCACTTCCACTTTCGACTTTTGAATATGCGAGCATACGAACAAATCTCACGTCCTCGTGGTAACAAGTAAAATTATCTGTGAGATCCATATATCCTTTTTGATTTCTATGGATTGTCGTCCAGTGTTTAGCATCTTTTGATACTTGAATATCAAATATCTTTGCGGCATCGTTGTTGAATCTGGTTACAACACGTCCGATATCATATTCTGTCTCAAGGTCAACATATATCCACTGGTCATCTTCACCTTGGTACGAAGTAAATGAAGTACTCTTATCTCCATCTACCGCATTTTCAGGTTTTACTTTGTCGTACTCTGCTGGTTTGATGTTTCCATCACTGTCTTTCATCCACCATTCATCGCGAGTACCTGAACATTTAACGTTTTTAAAAAGCGCAATATTTGTTCCATATTTTTCTGGAGGCTTATTCTTTCCACCTACTCCCCAAACTTGGAATTCATAGAGTGATGCACCATAACCTAAAGCTCTCTTAGTACAAACCATCTTTACATAACGGGCTTCATTGGTAGACCATGCACCAGTAGTCAGTGTCTGTGTAAGTGGATCCTCTCCTTGAAGCGGATCACCTTTAGAGAAAACTTTTGTCCAGTTTTCTTCATCATTCGACAAGTAGATGTCGTAGTTTTTGGCATAAGCATTTTCCCAGTGCAAATAAATATGATCAATTGTAGATACTTTTCCTAAATCCACATATAGCCATTCATTGGTATCACTCTGCTCTGCTTGCCATCTCGTGTTTTCCTTTCCATCTACAGCTTTGTCTTCAGTGTCTCCACCGTTAGCAGAGCTAGCGTACACTGCCCTACCATCAGACAAGTTGTACGGTTCATCATCTGCCAGTGCTGCATTTTCTACAGCAGGAAATAAGGTAACAGTCATTGCTATTACCATCATGACAGAAAGAATACGTTTGATTTGTTTCTTCATATTTTTCCTCCGACTATATTTCGTTCCGTTATTTCCGCACATTATACCAATATTATAGTAGCACAGATGTGTGATATAAAAATACTTCTTATAATAATA
>CAMVRH010000118.1 GCA_947169835.1 uncultured Lachnospira sp.
GAGGTGGCATCTTCCACTGCTCTAGCATACTTATGTCCGATAGAGTAAATCAAGTTTAAATCATCTAGTTTGTATGAATCTTGTACGCCCTCGGTTGTGTGTTCAATGTTGTCGATTATTAGCGCGTCCATATCAGCATGCTCTGCCTCTTCAAACTTCTTAACATCCTCATCCTTGTAAATTGCAAAGTAGATTGTACTTGCAGCTAAAAATGTTGCAAGCGGAGTTGGGTGCTTTCCATCTTTGCAGTAGTAATCCTTTTTGTGATTTACGTATAGATCGTAGAAGCCTTCGCCGGCAGGCGCCAAATCGCCATTCACCTTTTTTGCAGCCTTGATGTAGTTATCTGTAAAGTATGGAAGATAACTGCCAGGCTTTTCTAGCATGTGCTTCACTGGCCAAGGTTCGTAGAAGACTATTCTAGCATTAGGGCTGAATTTCTTGATGATAGGCACAATCTTATCAACGCCCTGCTGAAGAATGTCCGCGTCAAATCCGCCGACCAAATCCTGCAATACAACTACGTCGTAGCCGCCCTTCTTCATTGCCTCCACGCAGTTTTGCGCAGATGCATTATAAAGAATAGTCTTGCCAGGGTTAGTGGCAGATTCCACTTCTATGTCATGTCCATTTCTCTTGGCTAATCCCTGAACTACATTCCAAAGATTGTTATAGAATGTCATAGAGTTTCCAATAAACAATACTTTTTTCACTTCATTTTTCCCTTCATCACCATTTGTTTTAAGTACAGATGATGCGTTAAATATTAGAGCTATACAAAGTACAAAACAAACTGTTTTTTTAATACTTTTCATTTACTCTCCCTACTTTTTTATTTTTACTTTTTTCACTTTAGACCAAGCACCAAATATTCTTGCTGCTCCATCATATACAAATCCTCTAGCTCTTATGTATAGTTTCTTCTTTTTCTTAAACTTCTTGGATTTGAGTGTAAACTTAACTTTCTTTACATACTTCTTAACTAAGGCTTTCTTATTCTTCTTAGCTTTCTTCTTTGTCTTATAAACAGCTACTTGATAACCTTTCACGCCTTTAAGTTTCTTTAGTTTGACCTTAATCTTCTTAGCAGATTTCTTCTTTTTGATTGCCTTTTTAACCTTAGCTTTGCCAGGAACCTTAATTACTGGTATAGGCTTAGGCAAAGAAGTAGGTGCCACTGTCTCAGTCTGAGGTGGTCTTGGGTTATATGTAGTAGGCTCTGCTGTTGGTTCAGCAGTTGGCTCTACTGTAGTAGGCTCTACGGTAGGAGCTTGAGTTGGCGCTTCAGTAGATGGTGCAACTGTAGTTGGAGCCTTTGTAGAAGGCGCTTCAGTAGTTGCTTCTGTAGGTGGCACTGGGCTACCCTTTCTCAGAATTATTTCTGAAGTTCCACTGTCTGCTACTATCTTAATACTTGTGTATGAATCATCCTCCAATTTCTTTGGATTCATCTTCACAATAACTTTCGTTATCAAGTCTATTGGGTCAGTTCCTTGAGGAGTGTCCACTCCGTTCACATAAACCTTAACATTGTCTGTAGGTGCAAATGCGAACTGCAATGTTGCTCCTGCATCTAATAATTCTGGGTTGTTCATTCCAACTACTGTGTATTCTAACTTCTTATAATACAAGTCATCAGATAATCTAATATATCCTTCTTCTGGTCCAGGTGTAGGTTTAACTGTAGTGGTAGGTGCCGATGGATCAGGTGTGGTAGTTGGTGGACCTGTAGTTGTAGGCTTTTCAGCAATGTGTTCTGTAAGCTGTCCAGCTACCGCTGTAAATGATGTGCCATCGCTAAATGTCACAGTCTTATCTGAATCAGTTGGGTTGTATACCGCATAAGTCTGCTGGCCATTCTTCTCGAATGATGCGCTAAGTGGCATATCACCAGTCACACTTAAATCTGGCGTTCCCTTATCCTTCATATACGCGATTTGATACCAAGCATGGGCCTTTGAATCGCCCGCTTCAGGGTCACAGTCCTCGTTAAAGTACTGTGCTGCTGCATCTGGATCATACATTGCAATATATGCTGTGTATAGTTCGTTCCAACGGTTCACATCCTTATCAGGACCGCTGTAGTTATCTTCATTTCTTCTAGCAATTCTCACAAAGTCTTTCATATACGCTTTGTCTTTTGCCAAGTAGAATGATGCTGCAGTGTTTGGAAGGATATTGATTCCGTTTGTCTGAAGTGGCTCTGCTGTCCACCAAGTCTCGTAACCATATTTTCCACCCCAAATCATTGAAGCATATCTGTGCTCATTTCCGCCTATTGTCTTCTTGTACAAAGGACTCAAAACATCGTTGTCCACGTCGAACCAGTAATCATTTACTGCATTCACTTCTGTTGTATATAGATAAATTCCTGTGTTTGTTAACTCTTCATTTCCTGTAGCCTGTCCGTATAGAATTAATCCAGCCCATCCGTTTATAGCCTCTGAACTAGACTCTTGGTTGTTGCCATCGCCAAAGTCCGCATGGCCTGATGCCCATGAATGGCCTTCCCACATATCAAACTGGCGAAGGTATGGGTATCTAGATGTAGAACTGTTTCTCTTTGTAGTTGCAACATCGCCCACCAATTCGTCTATTACGTTTTTGTATTCCTCTACAAATGATGGATCGCGCAAAGCAACTTGTGCTACTGCGTTTATAAAGTATCCATAGTGGAATGCATGGTCTGTCATTCCGTCTACTGTATAGTATGCCTGTGGGAATCCAAACAATGTTCCCATATCAGCATCGTAGTAGAAATATTTGTCTTCTTCGTCGGTGTCGTTATCTGCTGTAAACCAATCTGCTAGTTCAGCTTTAATACCGTTTAGAAGCTTTGTGGCGTTTTCATTATCGCCTGCTGCTTCTGCTGCCAACATTACCTGAACTGCACGGTTTAGCTTTTTGCCGCAGTCGTATGTGTTTTGCTCGTAGTCTTCTTTTGTAACTGCTGTATCTGTAGGGCCAAACTCTTCCATAAAGTTTGCCACATAAGATTTCACTTTTGCCTTGTCTGCATCCGGAATAGTTCCCAGTCCAGGAAGAACTCCAGTGTATTTCTGAGTAGTCTGATACTGATCGCCTTCTAAGAACTTCACAGTTCCTCTGATAGAACGAGAAGTCTGCTCTAGGAATTCATATCCACTCATATGTTTATACTGATGAGCGATAACACCCATGATAGTTCCATCGGCAGTGCTCTCTGCTTTTTTATCAAATGTATATTTATAATTTGTTGTAACTGTACTAGTTGCTGCATCGTATGAGTATGTAGCCTTTGTGTCTGTTACAAAGTTGTATGCGTATTTCTTGTAAGACTCTGCAATCTG
Source organism: uncultured Lachnospira sp. (assembly GCA_947169835.1). Taxonomy (GTDB): domain Bacteria; phylum Bacillota; class Clostridia; order Lachnospirales; family Lachnospiraceae; genus Eubacterium_G. The sequence goes on from CAMVRH010000118.1 coordinate 3,330, forward strand.
CTGTGCCTTAGCATCAGCTGTTCCCTTTGTGTCGCAAAGCCATGCCATACTAAAGTACTTTTTAGTTCCGAAGTTTATGTTAAAGCTTCCGCCTCTAATACTTGCACCCTGGCTTACTGAAAAACTAGCATCATCTGGTATATAGAATGCATAGTAGTCATAGTTTGTAAGTCCGATAGCATCGTCGCCGTTGTCGTATTTACGAACGATAGCCATTGAGTCATCTACATAAATAACGTCCGCTGGCAAATCTCTCTTTGCCTTAACTGTAGCTGAATCTATGCCACTTGCTTCACAGTATGTAAAAGGACTTCCGTGAGTCATTGTTACATCCATATATTTAGAATCTTCTTCTATCATTCTTACCTTTGTAGACCAGTCGCTCTCAGCATCAGTTTCTGTATGGGCAATCTGTCCGCCTGTACCAATGCTAAAGTCACTTAAATATCCCGTCTGGTCTTGGTTCATTAAGAATGTTCCAGTATCACCAGTAAGTCTAGTGAATGGGTTTATTACAAGCATTCC
>CAMVRH010000119.1 GCA_947169835.1 uncultured Lachnospira sp.
ACTTTACCTAATGAGTATTATCTCACAAAAATGCAATAAAAAAAAGAATGGTTTTCCAAATAGAAAACCATTCTTTTCTGTGATCATTATACTAAAATGTAGTATTATCACTTGATGTTTCTGGTACTTCAGGCTCTACTGGAGCGCTTACTGTTGGTTCCTCTACAAAAGTAGGTTCCTCTGTTTCAGTCTTTGGATCTTCGTCTTTGCAACAATCCATCTTCTTGTTAATCTCAATAATGTTCTTAACTCCAATAATTGCAAGCATTATTAGTTCGTAAATAATTCTTACGAGAATCGGTCCAAGAATCATAATCAAAAGTCCTGTTCCCAAATTTGCTATACTTAGACTAGTATGTGCTTCACTTGATGAGTTAAACATAGTACCTGTAGTAGTGTAATATGTTCTCACTGTAAAGATCGTGAAAAATCCTCCAATAATACACATTGCTGTTGCAAGGATATACATTCCCTTCAACACATAATCCACGATCAATGTCTTAAAGTTAAAGAAATCATGGAATCTTGAAAATACCTTACCAAACTTTTCCTTGTTCTTTGGTGGTAAGAAAAATACAATACCAACAATAGTTACAATTATTGATAAAACAATTGTTAATGCTGATGCTACACTTGGTGACATAATAACTTCCTCCTTATTATTAAATCGGTTTTCATTTACCTAGGTGTTATTATAAATGAAATTTAGTCAGATTAAAAGGGCGTTATTCTGATTTCGCTTCACGAAATCTATCATATCGCGCAATCGCGATATGAAGAAAAATAAAAACAGACAGTTGGAAATAAATTTCCAACTGTCTGTTTTTTTATTTTTCTGAATAACTGCCCTTTTGAACGCGTTATTTTCGAATGTCTAATTTCTCAATTAACTCTCTGTACTCTTCAATATCATTAGCTTTGATATAGTCAAGTAGTCCACGTCTCTTACCAACCATCTTTAGAAGTCCTCTTCTTGAGTGGTGATCTTTAGCATTTACTTTTAAATGCTCTGTAAGTTCCTGGATTCTGTAAGTAAGAATAGCAACCTGTACAGCTGGTGAACCAGTGTCTGTAGGTGTCTTACCATACTCAGCAGTTAACTTAGCCTTAACTTCTTTTGAAATCATAGTATTTACCTCCTATTTTTATTATCCCCTTACACTAAAGCACCGGTCGGAGTGTCCAAGCACTTCGTGTAGGTTTTAAACATGCCTAGATATATTAGCATACGCCCCAAATAATGTAAAGGACTTTATTGCTTCAATAACTGGGACATATCTTTCATAATTTGTTCCTTTAATTCGTCCACAGACTGGAACTTTTTCTCCGGTCTAATGAACTCATAAAATCTAACTTCTATAATCTCGCCATACAAATCATCTTTGAAGTTTAGAATGTGGGATTCAACTCTAATCTCTTTTGTATCCTCCACAGTTGGATTAACACCAATATTTGTAATGGCTGGATAACTCATATGTTTTGAAACTACTACCGTTCTGTAAACACCGTTTGGCGGAAGCAGTTTGTTTGAATCTGGAATGACATTGGCCGTAGGCAGCTCAATTGTTCTACCAAGGCTCTTGCCCTTCTCCACTTTTCCAGTGATTGTATATGGATGATCTAGCATCTCATTTACTTCTTCTATTTTTCCCTCGACTATCTTTTCTCTAATCTCAGTACTGCTGATGTCTGTGTCGTGGTACTGCTCTTTATCAATCACTGTGACAGCCAAATTGTTTTTCACCTGGTTTTCTTTTAAGAACCAAATGTCTCCTTTAGCGCCCGCGCCAAATCTAAAGTCAGGCCCGCAGACAATCTCTGTGGCACCAATCTTTTCTTTCAAAACTTTTTGCACAAACTCATCAGGAGTGAGTGATAAAAACTCCTTCGTCAAAGGCATGCTCATGTAGACATCTACTCCTAGCGAGTCACAAATAAGTCTTTTTTCTGTCTCGGTAAAAATAGTGTTTTTGCTCTCGTCGTTTAGAAAAGCGTCCGGCGAATCAGCAAATGTAAGAACTACTTTCTTTCTACCATTTGCATTCTCTGCCATTGTATCTAAAAGTTTTTCATGGCCTTTGTGGATGCCGTCAAACTTTCCGACTGTAACTATTGTATTATTTAGTTTTATTCCATCACTAAATTCAATAACTCTCATAATTAAATAAACATTTTTTCTGGTTTGTAAATTCTCTTGCCTGCGTTAAATTTATATAGTCCGATGAATGTCTCATCTTCTTTATAGACTCTAACTATTTGTCCATCTTCGTGGTTCATCTTAAACTTAGTATCACCCGATGTAAAAATGTTTCCATTCATAACAAGTTTTTCTGCATCGTCTGAAACCACGCATTTAGAATAGCCATCTAGCACTTCATCGATTGGCAAAATCAAATCATCTAGTCTTCCCTCGTCTCTTGCCTTTTCAATGTCTTCTAGTTTCACTGACTCTTCTACTTTGAATCTATCAACTTGGGTACGAGTGAGTTTTTCCATACATCCACCTACGCCCAAATCTTTTCCTATATCGTGGCATAGTGTTCTAATGTATGTGCCCTTAGAACAAGTGACATCCATAAACACTCTTGGTAACTCGATACCCTTTAATCTGATATCGATAATCTTACAGTGTCTAGCTGGACGTTCCACTTCCTCTCCTCGTCTAGCTAAATCGTAAAGCTTTTGGCCTTTGATTTTTATTGCGCTAAACATAGGTGGAATCTGCTCGTAGTCACCAATATAACCTTTGATAGTTTTGATGACCTTCTCTTCATCTAAAGCATCAATCTCTTCTTCTGTTGCTTTGTTAACAACCTTGCCAAAGATATCCTGAGTCTTTGTTTCGGTCCCGAGAAGAAGCGTTGCGCTGTATGTCTTATCTTTTTCAGACAAAACGTCACAAAGCTTTGTTGCTTTTCCGACACAGACAGGAAGTACTCCCACCGCGTTTGGGTCGAGCGTGCCCATATGTCCAATTTTCTTTTGTTTTAATATTCCACGCAACTTCGCCACCACATCGTGCGATGTGAAACCTGGCTCTTTGTATACGTTAATAACTCCATTTAACATTTAAAACTCTTTTTCTATTTCTGCCAAAACTTTTTCGATGACAGCGTCTTTGTCGCCCTCGATGTCAAAGCCGGCAGCTCGTTTGTGTCCGCCACCGCCAAAGGTAACCGCAATTTTACTTACGTCTACTCTATCCTTTGAACGAAGACTTACCTTGTATTTATTTTCGTCTAGCTGATATGCAAACATGGCAACTTCCACGCCTGACACATTTCTGATTGATGCAATAACCGCATCTAGGTCGTTTGTAGTAAGACCATATTTTTCCATCAACTCACTTGTGCAATAGCCGTAGATCACCTGTCCATCCATAGTTACAACTGTGTTAGTCTGAATCTTGGCTGTAATCATCATCTGGTTGTATGACTTCTTGTAGAATGTCTCTTCCAAAATTTCGTTATGGTCAATTCCAAACTCCATCATCTTTGCAGCGATGCGAAGAGTTCTAGGTTTTGTGTTTTGGAATCTAAACACGCCCGAATCAGATGCTATACCCATATACATAGGCGCAGCGATGCCTGCGTCAAAGAGGTCGACATCTAAAGTGTCAAACAAAACTTCACATGCAGAACTAGCATCTGCTTCCACTATGTTTTCATCTGCGTAACCATCGTTTGACTTGTGATGATCTAGACAAAAAGTTCTCTTTGCCTTTTCAAAGTATTCGACATTCTTACCAAGTCTATCAACTGATGCAGTATCAAGCGCGATAAACAAATCGTACTCTGTACCGTCAAAATCACCAGTGTAGACTTCATTTATGTTTTCAATGATTC
>CAMVRH010000120.1 GCA_947169835.1 uncultured Lachnospira sp.
AGAAATGGCTGATCAGTCAATAGCATTGCTAGAGTGTATGGATTTTAATGAGAAGGATAAAGTTATTGATAAAGTTAAGGACAATGCTCAACTTCCTATATTGATGCAACAAAATGAAAGCCTTAAAATGATGGCTTTACAACAAGCAGCAACAATAGATCAACTTCAAGGTACTAATTTAGCACAGAAGTTAGCACAAATGTTTGATGCTGGACAAATAGGCCAAGAAATGATGGAAGAACCAATGCCAAGTGGCGGTAGTGGAGAAGAAGTTAAACTTGATAAAAATGATGAACACCCATTTAACCAAGTTGCAAGAGCAAAAGCGCAGGAGAGTACACAACCACAATGATAAACGTAAAAATTAAACCTAGAGAAGTTATTATAACAGGACATGCTAAGTCTAATGCTAAGGGCAAAGACTTAGTATGTTGTGCAGTCTCAACTCTATATTATTCTTTAGTTGCTAACTTGCTTAATAATGTTAAGAAAGATAAAGACATAGAATATGATGGAGAAGATGGCCACGCAAGAGTTAAAGCCTTAGTATTTAACCGAGAATTACACAGATGTTTTAAGTTCTTTAAGGTTGCAATTAAGGAGTTGGAGAAACAATATCCGACTTACATAAAAATTTTATAAATGGTAACAATAGTACCACCTAGTTGTGGTATATAGTTAATAGACTGGCTTAGATATTAAGCCACTAACCCTAAAAGTTAAGGGTAGAAAGGAGCAGAAAATGCTTAATTATGTTTGGAATCTGCAATTATTTGCAGAAGAAGGAGAAGGTGGCGAAGGCGCAATATACACTTAACCTACTCCAAACGATACTGACGTAATCCCTGGGGACGTCGCTCAGGACACTGACGTAAAATCTGATGACGTCGATCAGAATGGAACTGATAACCCAGAGACTAACAAAGTATCGTTTGATGAACTTATCAATGGAGATTATAAGGACGATTTTAAAAAGGCCACAAGTGATCTTATTAGAAAACGAGTTAAGCCTATGCAGTCTAAAATTGATAAGTTTAATGCTAGTCAAGAAACTCTAAAACCAATGATGTTAGCTCTAGCTAATAAGTATCAGTTAGATCCAGAAGATCCAGAGTTTAATCAAAAAGTGTCAGAAGCTGTTGTTAAAGACAGAGACCTTTATGAAGCAAGAGCTATGGAAGCTGGAATGGACACTGAAACTTTTATGAAACTAGAAGAGATGGAAGTCTCAAACCAGTTACAAAATGCTCAATTAAAAGCTATTGAAGAAGAGCAACATATGAAAGAGCAGTATGCGAGACACGCACAGGAAGCCGAAAAGTTAAAGGAAACTTATCCAGATTTTGATTTAATTACTGAAATTAAAGAAAATCAAGATTTTGCTTATCTTATTGATTTAGGAGTACCTGTGGAAAACGCATTTCATGCAGTTCATTGGGAAGAGTTACAGGCAAGAGAAGCGAAAGCTATTGCCAATGTAGCTAGTAAGCAAGTTGTACAAAACGTTATGGCTAATAAACAAAGGCCACAAGAAAACGGACTACAACAGCAACCAGGAAATCAAATAGGTACTAGAATAAAAAGTCTCTCAAGAGAAGAATTAGATGAATTAAATGCTAAGGCTTTAAGGGGCGAAGATGTCGATTTAAAGGAGTATAGCATTTAATCTCTAAAAAAGGAGATTATTATGAAGGTATTGAAAGATTTGTTTTTATTCAAAAACTTACAGTTGTTTGCAGTAGCAGATTATACTCAGAAAACTACTGATTCTGAAATCTCTTACGAGATGAAAGAATACTATGACACTTCTCTACTAAAGAACATTTTACCAAAACTTGTATTCCAGCAGTTTGGTAAAAAACAGGAATTACCAAAGAATAATGGTAAGACTGTTGAGTGGAGAAAATTCAGTGATTTGGCTAAGGCTACTACACCACTACAGGAAGGTATTACACCAGATGGACACAAGTTCCATGTTAATCATGTAACAGCTACAATTAAGTCTTATGGTGATTATACTATCGTAACGGATGTACTAAAGCTAACTACTATTGATCCATTTATCACTGAAGCAACAAAAAAACACGCAGAAAACGCTGCTTTAACTATTGATACTATTACACGTAATGCTCTTCTAGGCACAACTAATGTAATGTATGCACCAAAATCAAATGGTACACCTGTTACATCAAGATCTGGTCTAGATATTACTTGTAATATCACTCCAAAACTAATTGCTAAAGCAGTTGCTAACCTAAAGAGAAAGAACGCACCTACATTCAACGGAGACTATGTAATGGTAGTTCATCCATCTATTGAGTTTGATCTAATCACTCACGAAAAATGGATAGACGTTGAGAAGTACACAGAGCCTAATGCTAAAAACATTTTCAATGGCGAAATTGGAAAACTTTATGGTGTTAGATTTGTACGTACAACAGAAGCTCCTGTCTTTGCTCCAACTGAGAGAACAACAGAGACAGAAGATATTCTTGCAGTTTATGGCTGCCTATGCTTCGGTAAAGATGCTTATGGTGTTGTTGATCTTGAAGGTGGCGGACTTGAAATGATTATCAAGTCAACTGATGCTGGTGGTGTTGAAAACGCATTGAATCAGCGCGGTTCTATTGGTTGGAAGGTTATAGGATATGCAGCAGCTATTCTTAACCCAGATTACCTAATCAATGTTGAGTGTACTTCTTCTGAGTTCTCATTAACTGATGTATCTAACGATACTCCAGCTGATGCTAACTTACCTACTGCAGCATAAGCAATGAAAGGAGAAGTTATGGCAACAAAAAAAGAAGATAAGGTAACTGAAGTGGCCGAAAAGAAAGTTAAAGAAACTAAGGCTAAAAAAGAAACTAATAAATCAGAAATGGTTGAAGTTACTTACATTAAGCCACGTGGAGAGAAATCTAAACACATATCTGTTTCTTTGAATGGCAAGGACTATACTGTACCTTGGAATGAGCCAGTTAAAATACCTGTCGGAGTGAAGGAAATCATTGAAAGAAGTTTTGCCGCTATGGATTATGCAGAAGCATATGAAGATGGCATTGCTATCGTAGATGATTAAAAACATTTAAGGGATGGGTAAAACCATCCCTTATTTTATAGGAGTTAAAAAATCTTTCATAATTTTTCGCCAATAAAAGAGTTAAAAATGACAATTAGAGAAGTAATATCACAAACAGACGAATTATTAGTTAATGCTTTTAGTGATGAGCAGAAACTAGAATGGTTAAAAAATATAGAAAATAAAATTCATCAAGAAATTGTTTTGAAACACGAAAATCAAGTACCAATGACAGATTTTGAAAATGACAATAATGAACTCATAGCAAAGACACCTTATGACAACTTATACACAAGTTATCTAATTGCTATGATCTTTAAATATACGCAAGAAACTCAACGATTTAATAATGCAATGATAGTGTTTAACCAGGAATATCAAGAGTTTGCTAACTACTACAATAGAAACAATATGCCACTAATGTAAAGGAGTAATTATGCTTCCAGAGATCCAAAATATTAAAACACAGGACAAAATAATAAGTCAGTTTTTAGGACTAAATCAAAAAGATACTTCTAATGATCAAATGTTTAAAGATATGGAAAATATGACATCAGACGAGTATCCATATTTAGCACCTAGAAATAAAGCTGCAGTAAGACACGTTTTTAACGGAGACACTTCTTTAGTTTATGGAAGTTGTGTTTATGGCGAAGATATTTACACAGTACAAGGACAAAGAATCTCTGGAGTAGATACAATTAAATTTTATAAAAAC
>CAMVRH010000121.1 GCA_947169835.1 uncultured Lachnospira sp.
GTCTTATACATAAATGTGCCCTTGAGAACTGCTTCCACTCCAGCCTGCGTCTGCTTCGAAGAATCATAAGCTAGTGATTCAAACATATAAATAGATGAAGTGTTTCGGAAGTTTCTTGGATCCATAAAGCATGCCACAGCATTCCTGTTTGCTGAAACCCAAGTTCCACCATCTTTTGCTACATATTTCTTTGTCTGTGGGAAGTAATTTCCCTTTGCATTTGATTTGAAGAACTTACTAAAGTAGTTTTCAATTAAACTGTTATTGTTTGCAGCCTCTTTTTTGACTGCTGTTGCAAATTTAATGTTTGTCTTATATGGAACAGACTTCCAATTTGGATATTTTTTATGCAAAGCACGTAGACTAGCTTTGTAACTTGCTGGGAAGTTCTTAATGCTAGTCTCAAAGGCATCAGCTTTAACTTCTGTTTTTGGCACAAAGTTAACACTGGCTACCACTAGCGCCATAGCCAAAATCATAACCAATATTCTTTTTACTGTTTTGTTTTGCATAATCAAAACCTCTAAAATAGTTTTAGCAAAAACAACTAGTATTTATTTCTTACGTACCTTTACGCCCTTTGTCGCACGCTTACCAATCTTAAGTTTGCGTAACTCAACATTTCTGCCATTTGCCTTTACAGTAATGTCATCGCCTGTATCTAATACGTATACATTAGATACCCAGTCACCATCGTTTAGACGAATACCGATAACTCCCTTTGTACCCTTCTTCTGCTCAGGAACCTGACTGATAGGGAATCTAAGGAAGATGCCGCCATCTGTCTGGATAACAAGAATCTCTCTAGTGTACTGAAGTTCGCCCTCTTGTGGCTTATCACCGTCGATAGGTAGTTCAGTCTGCTCAAAGTCTAGAGATTCCATTCCTTCCTCGTCACCAGATCCACCAGTGATAGCAACTGACTCTTCGTCGTCGTAAACTTTCTCTGAAATTCTAGTCATGTTTACAGAAGCTAGTTCGTCGCCATCTGCCAACTTAGTAGCTGCCATAGTTTTTCTGTTAGTTTCAAACTCGCTTCCATCTACTAACTTTATAAGCCCTAATTTTGTTGTAAATAAGAGTTTTTTGTCTTTAATGTCATCATATGTGAATAGTGCAACGATATTCTCACCTGCACTTGAGTAATTTCCGAGGTTATCGATAGGTGTTCCCTTCTCACGAACCTTCTTCAAAGGAATACTCTGTACCTTCACCTGATGAACATTTCCAGTGTTTGTGAAAATCAAAACACTGTCTGTATTCATACATCTGTAAATATATTTGTACTCTTTATTTACAGATTCAATATTTCTATCATAAGCTGCTGGCTCTAGTAATTTTGCGTAGCCAAATTTGTCCTGTACAAAGACAACCTCTTGCTCCACAAATTCGTTTTCGTTAAATACAGCTTCCTTACCATCTTCAATAGATGTCTTTCTCTCTTCGCCGTACTCTTCTTTGATAGCCTTAAGGTCAGTCTTAATAGCTTTAGTCATTGAGCGCTTATTCTGAAGGATATCTTCATACTCAGCTATCTTTTCAGTTAGCTCTTCGTACTCCTTCTCCAAAGCCTTAATCTCAAGACCAATCAACTTAGCAAGTCTTAAATCAAGGATAGCTGTAGCCTGGCGATCTGTGAAATTCAAGTTTCCAGCAAGCGCTGGTGATTCTTTTTTCTTAAACTTGATTCCCTCAGTAATACCTTTAGTCAAGCAATCCTTAACCTGCTTCTGGCTCTCACTACCTCTGATTATCTCGATAATCAAATCTATGATATTAGTAGCCTTAATAAGACCTTCTTTAATTTCTTTCTGCTCCAAAGCTTTCTCAAGCAATGTCTTATACTTTCTAGTAGCTAGTTCATACTGATATTCCACGTAGAACTTAAGAAGTTTCTTGATTCCCATAACTTCTGGTCTACCATCAGCGATAGCTAGCATATTTACACCAAAAGTATCTTCTAGCTTTGTCTTCTTATAAAGCATGTTGATAATCTTTTCAACATCTGCGCCCTTCTTAAGTTCAAGAACGATACGCACACCGTTTTTGTCGGACGCGTTTGAGATATCAACTATATCTGTAGTTACTTTGTTTTCAACTAAACTAACTACGTCTGATAGGAACTTTCCAATTCCTGCACCAATCATTGTATAAGGGATTTCAGTAATGACTAACTTGTCATGTCCTCTGCTCTTTCCCTTTTCAAACTCGACTTTTCCACGAAGTTTAAGTTTACCAGTACCTGTTTCGTAGATTTCTTTTAGTTCAGACTTATTTGCAACAATACCGCCTGTTGGGAAATCTGGACCAGGCATAATCTCTAGCAAATCTTCCACGCTGATACTGTTCTTTGACATATAAGCCATAACTGCATCTATTACTTCGCCCAAGTTGTGAGTAGGGATAGATGTAGCCATACCAACAGCGATACCCTCGGCACCATTTACTAACAAGTTAGGTACACGCACAGGTAATACTTCTGGCTCTTTCTCGGTCTCGTCAAAGTTAGGTACAAAGTCTACTATGTCTTTGTCGAGGTCTGCCAAATAAACGTCCTCTGAAAACTTCTGAAGGCGAGCCTCTGTGTAACGCATAGCAGCTGCTCCGTCACCTTCTATAGATCCGAAGTTTCCATGGCCATCTACCAATGCTTTTCCCTTCTTAAACTCCTGCGCCAAAACTACAAGAGTTTCATAAATCGAGCTATCACCGTGTGGGTGGTATTTACCCATCGTATCACCAACTATACGAGCTGATTTACGGTGTGGCTTATCATGGTTTAGATGAAGCTGATCCATAGCGTAAAGCACACGTCTTTGAACCGGTTTCAAACCATCTCTAGCGTCAGGCAATGCTCTAGCACAGATAACACTCATCGCATAATCTATGTAACTCTTTTGCATTACCTCCGAATATTCCGTTTTAATTATTTGTTCTGACATTTATTTTCTCCTAATTCCTTAGTGTTTTAAGCATCAATCTCTGCGTCTCTAGCGTTCTTATAAATGAACTCACGTCTAGGTGCCACTTCTGTTCCCATAAGCATGTTTGTAACTCGTGAAGCTAGTTTTGCATCTTCTATTTCTACTTGCTTTAAGATACGAGTCTTTGGATCAAGCGTTGTCTCCCAAAGTTGCTCTGGGTCCATCTCTCCAAGACCTTTGTATCTCTGCAATGTAAATCCCTTGTGTTTTTTACGATACTTCTCAAGCGCTTTGTCATCATACAAGTATTCGCCATCTTCACCCTTCTTAGGAACAACCTTGTAAAGCGGAGGTGTTGCGATATACACGTGACCACCTGAGATTAGGTCAGGCATAAATCTATAGAAGAATGTTAGTAGCAATGTATCGATATGCGCACCGTCCACGTCGGCATCCGTCATAAGAATGATTTTGTGGAATTTAAGTTTGTCTATATCAAAGTCGTTTCCGTAGCCTTCGGAGAAGCCGCATCCAAATGCATTAATCATTGTTTTAATTTCGGCATTAGCCAAAACCTTATCCATGGACGCTTTCTCAACGTTTAGAATCTTACCTCTGATTGGCATGATAGCCTGAGTCTTTCTGTCTCTTGCCATCTTAGCTGAACCGCCGGCCGAATCACCCTCAACGATGAAGATTTCACACTCTTCAGGTTTTCTACTCTCGCAGTTGGCAAGCTTACCGTTACTGTCTATTGAAAACTTGCTCTTTGTGAGCATGTTTGTCTTTGATCTAGCCTCTGCCTTTCTAATCTTGGCAGATTTTTCAGCACACTCGATTACCTTCTTCAAAG
>CAMVRH010000122.1 GCA_947169835.1 uncultured Lachnospira sp.
ACTCTTAAGAGTATTGATAACTTCTTCTCTTCCCACAGGGTCTAGCATAGATGTTGGCTCATCTAAAACTAAACACTTTGGTTGCATCGCTAAGATTCCCGCTATTGCCACTCGCTGCTTTTGTCCGCCCGACAAATTAAGAGGAGATCTTTTAGCGAACTTTCTCATCTCAACTAAAGTCAAAGAATCATCCACTCTCTTTCTAATCTCATCGGTTGGCACCGCTAGGTTTTCCGGTCCAAAGGCCACATCTTCTTCCACTACTGTAGAAACAATCTGGTCTTCTGGATTCTGGAACACTAGTCCAGCAGTTCTTCTCACTGTCAGAATAGTCTCGCTATTTTTTGTATCAATGTCATCTACATACACAGTTCCTGCTGTTGGCATAAACATCGCATTAAGATGTCTAGCAAATGTAGACTTGCCAGATCCATTATGTCCAATGACCGCAACAAAGTCCCCTTCGTTCACATCCAAAGTGACATTATTAACAGCACGTTGGCGCGAATGACCCTCGTGGTTTTTGTAATCGTATATTAAGTTTTTAACATTAATAATACTCATATCTCTTAAACTAAAAACAGACAGATAAAAGAAACGATGTTCTTTATCTGTCTGTTTTTTAAAAATTTAATAATTTTATACTAACTCCAATAATACTTCCATCGCTGCGTCACCTTTACGCTGACCAATCTTCACGATTCTAGTATAACCACCATTGCGGTTCTCGTACTTTGGAGCAATCTCGTCGAATAACTTGTTAGTCAAATCAACTTCTTTAGTCTCTCTCTTTGTAGCACCCTTCTCAGTTACTGGATAAAGAACTTTCATCATTTGACGTCTTGCATGAAGCTTTGATGGTTTGTCTTTCTTGATAGTCTTTGACTCTTCGTCAAATACTGTAACTTTCTTGCCATCTACCACTTCTTTAACTCTCTTGCCATCTTTATCTTTTCTAGCAACTTTGGCTGTTACTTTAACTTCTTCGTAATTGTCTTTCTCTTTTACAGCTAGTGCAATCAAGCCCTCAGTAACCTTACTGACTTCCTTTGCACGGCTCTCAGTTGTGACAATTTTTCCGTTATTTAAAAGACTGGTAACTTGACCTCTTATTAAAGCCTTTCTTTGACTTGAAGTTCTTCCAAGTTTTCTATAACCTGCCATTTTCTTACCTCCTACAAATCAGTAATTACTGATCTTCGCCTGATTTCTTGAATCCAAGACCAAGCTCTTCTAGTTTATTGATAACTTCTTCTAAAGACTTGCGACCAAGGTTTCTAACCTTCATCATTTCGTCTTCAGTCTTGTTAACTAATTCTTCCACAGTATTAATCTGTGCTCTCTTCAAACAGTTGAATGAACGAACTGAAAGTTCTAGTTCATCAATGTTCATTTCTAGTACTTTGTCGCTCTCTTCTTCGTCGTTGTCTGTGATAACTTCCACATCCTTAGCAACGTCAGAAAGATCGATAAGTAAGTTTAGGTGCTCACAAAGAACCTTTGATGCAAGTGAAACTGCTGCATCTGTCTCGATAGTACCGTTTGTGTAAACATCAAGTGTCAACTTATCATAGTCTGTTACTTGACCTACACGAGTGTTCTCTACTGTCATGTTTACTCTCTCAACTGGAGTGTAAATTGAATCAATAGCGATTACACCGATTGGTAGATTATCGTTTTTGTTCTTTTCTGCACTCTTATATCCTCTACCCTTAGTAATAGTTAATTCCATACTGAGTTTGCTCTTGCTGCCACCGTTGATAGTAGCAATTACTAGGTCAGGGTTAAGAATTTCAATCTCTGAATCTGCTTCAATATCAGCAGCTGTAACTGTTCTGTTACCAGACACATCAATGTGAGCTACCTTTACGTTGTCAGACTCGCTGTGATTGATAATTTCTAGTTGTTTGATGTTAAGAACAATCTCTGTAACATCTTCTTTAACTCCAGGGATTGATGAGAACTCATGAAGTACTCCGTCAATCTTAATTTGGCTTACTGCCGCTCCTGGTAAAGATGAAAGCATAATACGACGAAGCGCATTTCCTAGTGTAGTACCATAACCTCTCTCTAAAGGTTCTACTACAAACTTTCCATATCTTCCATCATCTGATTTTTCAATTGTAATATTTGGTTTTTCAAAATCGAACACTAATTAGCCCCTCCTTTATTTGGAATTGAATTAGCTTATTATGAATTCTATTTAGAATACAACTCGACAATAAGCATCTCATCTACTGGTACATCAATATCTTCTCTTGTTGGTAGAGATTTAATCTCGCCCTTTAGGTTATCCTGGTCTACTTCAACCCATGCTGGGAATGTTCTTCCACCAGTTACCTCTAAGATATCCTTGTATCTTTGAGAGCCTTTACAATTCTCTTTGATTTCAATTACATCGCCCTCACTTACAATGTAAGATGGGATGTTTACTTGTTTTCCATTAACCATTACATGCTTATGACCGACAATCTGTCTAGCTTCTCTTCTAGTACGTGCAAATCCTAGACGGAAAATAACGTTGTCTAGACGAGACTCTAATAAAATCATAAGATTTTCACCTGTTTTACCAGGTTTCTTCTGGGCTTTCTTAAAATAGTTTCTAAAAGGTTTCTCTAACACACCATAGATGAATTTAGCTTTCTGCTTTTCTCTAAGCTGAAGACCATATTCACTCATCTTTCTGTTAGATCTCTTTAAGCTTCTATTTGATTTCTTGTCTATTCCTAAATAAACTGGATCCAAACCAAGTGATCTACATCTTTTAAGAACAGGAACTCTATTTACTGCCATTCTCTATTCCTCCTCATTAGACTCTACGACGCTTTGGTGGACGACATCCGTTGTGTGGTACTGGAGTTACGTCTTTGATAGATGTAACCTGTAGTCCACAAGTAGCTAGAGCACGAATAGCTGCCTCTCTACCTGAACCTGGTCCCTTAACCATAACGTCTACTGATTTTAATCCATGAACTAAAGCTGCCTGTGTAGCTGTCTCTGCTGCCATCTGTGCGGCATAAGGAGTAGATTTCTTTGAACCTCTAAATCCTAAGCCACCAGCACTAGCCCATGATAAAGCGTTTCCTTCAGCGTCAGTCAAAGTAACAATAGTATTGTTAAATGACGCCTGAATATGTGCTTGACCGTGTTCTACATTTTTCTTAACACGTCTTTTTGTCGCTTTTTTTGTAACTTTCTTAGCCATTTTTTAAACTAACCTCCCTTATGGGTTTTACCTTACTTCTTCTTATTTGCTACAGTTCTCTTTGGTCCCTTACGAGTACGAGCATTATTCTTAGAATTCTGTCCACGTACTGGAAGACCCTTACGATGACGGATACCTCTATAGCATCCAATCTCCTGTAGTCTCTTGATGTTCATAGCGGTGTCTCTTCTTAAGTCACCCTCTACTACCTGAGATGCCTCAATAACGTCACTGATTTTCTTTACTTCAGCGTCAGTCAAATCCTTAACTCTAGTGTCTGGATTAACATCTGCTTCAGCTAAGATTCTCTTAGCACTTGAAACACCAATGCCGTAAATATAAGTTAAGCCAATCTCAACTCTTTTGTCTCTAGGTAAATCAACACCTGAAATACGAGCCATGTGTATAACCTCCATATAGTTAAATTTACGTGAAAAACAAATCTGCGTAGCTCGTGCTACACCACCTTAGGTGATATCATCACACGCCTGAAATGTGTACGCGACTTTAGATTCACAGTTTAAAAGTTTCCGGATAAGCTTTCAGCAATT
>CAMVRH010000123.1 GCA_947169835.1 uncultured Lachnospira sp.
TTCCAGTAACATTCCCACTATGGATGGCAATGGTTGGATCTGCTTTTGCGATAGTTGTTGTTAAAATGATTTTCGGCGGACTTGGTCAAAACTTTATGAACCCAGCCCTTGGTGCTAGATGTTTCTTAGTGCTTTCATTTGCTGGACCTATGAACAAGTTCTTCCCAGACGGCGTATCAGGAGTGGATGCAGTAACATCAGCCACACCTCTTACACAAATAAAACAAACTGGAGAGACAGCAACTAGCCTGTTTGATATGTTTATTGGAAGACACGCGGGAACTATTGGTGAGACTAGTATTTGTGCACTTTTAATTGGTGCCATTTTCCTACTAGTTACTAAGATAATTGATCTTAGAATTCCGCTTACATATATTTTGACATTTGCTATCTTTATGATGCTATTTAACAAATCTACTGACATGACTTATCTTGCAAAAGAGATATGCGGTGGTGGATTAGTATTTGGCGCATTCTTTATGGCGACTGATTATTCGACATCGCCTATCACAAAGAATGGAAAGATTGTATATGGTATTTGTCTTGGACTTTTAACTGCAATACTTAGAACATTTGGTTCTACAGCAGAGGGTGTATCTTTTGCGATAATCATTTGCAACTTGTTAGTTCCAATGATTGAAAAGATCACATTCCCTAAAGCCTTCGGCATAGTAAAGAAATCGTCAAAGGAGGGCAAATAAATGAGTAGAATTATTAAAGATGTTTTGATTTTGTTTGCTATTACTTTGGTGGCAGGTCTTGCTTTGGGCGCTGTGTATAATTTTACTTCAAGTGCTAGAAGCGAGCAGGAGAAAAAGACATTGAACGAGGCTTACAGTGCTGTAATGCCTGGCGTTGAATCTACTGAAAAAATGAAAGTAGATTTGAAGAAGATGAACAAACATATTGCCGAGGAAGTAAAGGAAAACGAAAAAGAATTAAACTACAAACCATACAATCCATTTAAAGCAAAGATTGATAGTGTGATTTTAGCAAAAGATAAAGATGGAAAAGATTTAGGTTATATCATGTCTGTTGTGGATGAAGAAGCATATAATTCTTCATTGAATATGGCAGTTGGTATTGATTTGAATGGAAGCGTTAAAGGAATTGCCTTCCTAGATATTAATGAAACTCCTGGCCTTGGAATGAAGGCGCAGGAAGAATCGTTCCTAAAACAGTATTACGGTAAAGATGTTGAATTCTTTACTTACACAAAGGATAGTCCTGAGGATGATAGCCAAGTTGATGCTATTAGCTCAGCTACCATTACAACGAACGCTGTAACACATGGAGTAGATGCATGTTTGATTTTGGCGGATCACTTAGGAGGTGACAGTCATGAATAAATATGTAGAGAGACTTTACAACGGAATACTAAAAGAGAACCCAACATTTGTCTTGATTCTCGGAATGTGTCCAACACTGGCTGTTACCACATCTATGGTAAACGGTTTTGGAATGGGTGTTAGTACTTTGTTTGTACTTGTGATGTCAAACATTGTTATTTCTATGCTTAGAAAAATCATCCCCGACAAAGTAAGAGTGCCAGCGTTCATAGTAGTAGTCGCAAGTTTTGTTACAATACTTCAATTCTTGCTACTAGCATACTTACCAACACTTAACAAGGCGCTTGGTATCTATATTCCACTTATCGTTGTTAACTGTATTATTCTTGGTCGTGCAGAGAGTTACGCGTCAAAGAATAGTGTGGGACTATCATTATTTGACGGAGTAGGAATGGGTATTGGATTTACACTTGCCCTTACTATTCTTGGTGCTTTCAGAGAGATTTTGGGAGCAGGAACAATTCTTGGATATAACATTCCTCATTGGGATGGAATCACTATATTTGTAATGGCACCTGGAGCTTTCTTTGTTCTAGCTGTTATTATTGCAGTTCAAAACTACATCAGAGCAAAGCATGGCAAGAAACCTCGCAAACTAAAATGCGAGATGGGATGTGCTGGCTGTAGTGGATGTGGCAATGACTATGACAACTGCGAAAAAGAAGAAAAGGAGGAGATTTAAATGGGTAATTTATTATTGATTGCTTTGGCGGCAGCGCTTGTTAACAATGTTGTATTAAGCCAGTTTTTAGGTCTTTGTCCTTTCATTGGTGTTTCAAAGAAAACGAACACTGCGGCAGGAATGGGAGCAGCTGTTATATTTGTTATTATGATTGCATCAGCTGTTACATATGGAATTTATTACGGAATACTTTTACCGTTTGATGTTGAGTATTTAGTAACTATTGTTTTCATTTTAGTAATTGCTGCATTAGTTCAGTTGGTTGAAATGATTTTGAAAAAATTCATCAAGCCTTTGTATCAGGCGCTTGGTGTTTACTTGCCACTTATCACTACAAACTGTGCAGTGCTAGGTGTTGCAATTTCAAATATCGATAAAAAATATGGTTTTGCAGAGAGTATGTTCAGCGCACTTGGAACTTCGATAGGTTTCTTGATCGCTATCGTTATTCTAGCGGGAATAAGAGAGCGTTCAGAGAATAACAATGTTCCAAATGCATTTAAAGGAACGCCTATGGTTCTAGTGGCATCAGGTTTGATGGCCATTGCATTCTCTGGCTTTACAGGATTGATTTAGGAGGGTTGTATGATTGGTTTAAGCACGATTCAAGGCATCCTCCTAGCAGTTGCGATAGTTGGAGGCGTAGGATTAATAATTGGTATTTTGCTTGGTATTGCGGGCAAAGTTTTCTCTGTGGAAGTTAATGAAAAAGAATTGGCAGTGCGTGAAGCGCTTCCTGGAGATCACTGCGGCGGATGTGGCTACCCAGGCTGTGATGGCTTGGCTAAAGCTATAGCTGAAGGTGATGCAGATGTGGCTGCTTGTCCAGTAGGTGGTGCGCCATGTGCAAAAGCCCTTGCAGAGATTATGGGCGTGGAAGCAGATGTCGTTAAGAAAGTGGCAGTGGTTCACTGTAACGGTGACTGTGATAAATCTAAAGAAAAATATAATTACTACGGAAACGAATCTTGCGTGGATGCAGTGAGTATTCCAGGCGCAGGCGCTAAGTCATGTGACTATGGATGTTTAGGTCTTGGTAGTTGCGTAAAGGTTTGCGAGTTTGATGCTATTCATATTGAAAATGGAATAGCCGTAGTAGACAGAGATAAATGCAAAGCATGTGGTATGTGTGCTAAAGTTTGTCCAAAGGGATTGATAACTATTGAAAATTTTGACTCAGCATATTTTGTTAAGTGCAAGTCAAAAGAAAAAGATAAACCGGTTATGGATGCCTGTGAAGTTGGATGTATTGGATGTTCGCTTTGTGAAAAGACTTGTAACTTCGATGCAATAGAAATGGTTGATAACTTAGCAGTTATAGATCAAGAAAAGTGTAAGAAGTGCGGACTATGCGCACAGAAGTGCCCAAGGAAAACGATTGAAAAAGTTAACTAAAAAAGATGTGTGAATTAATCACACATCTTTTTTATTATTTCGAAGTAATTTCTCTTCCGTTTTGTATTAGCCCATCTGTTAAATGAAGGTTATTGTTTTTATCAATAAACAAAGCCTCTATACCATCAGAACTGTTAGCCAATGCCATTCCTCGTTCAAGTCCCATAACCATAAATCCTGTGCTGAGTGCATCGGCGGCAGTAGCATCTTTTGAAAAAACTGTAACAGAATTCAAATCATTATCTACAGGTTTACCGGTCTTTGGATCCATGATATGAGAATAGATCTTTCCATCTTTCTTTTTGTATCTTTGGTAAATGC
>CAMVRH010000124.1 GCA_947169835.1 uncultured Lachnospira sp.
CTGCCATAACTTCTGGATGTTCTTCTAAGAACTTTTTGGCAGTTTCTCTACCCTGACCAATCTTTTCTCCATCATATGCGTACCATGAACCACTCTTTTGAACTATATCGCAGTTAGTAGCTAAATCTAGAACATCTCCCTCTTTTGATATACCTTTACCAAACATAATATCGAATTCAGCTTCCTTAAATGGAGGTGCTATCTTATTCTTAACTACTTTAACTCTAGCTCTGTTACCAATCATCTCTCCTTGGTTCTTTAGAGTTTCAATTCTTCTTACATCAAGTCTAACTGATGCGTAGAACTTAAGAGCTCTACCACCTGTAGTAGTCTCAGGATTACCAAACATAACACCAATCTTTTCTCTCAATTGGTTAATAAAGATTAATGTACAACCAGTTTTGTTAATAATACCTGTTAATTTTCTTAACGCCTGTGACATAAGTCTAGCGTGCTGACCCATATGAGAATCTCCCATATCACCATCTATCTCTGACTTAGGAACTAATGCTGCCACAGAGTCCACTACAATAATATCAACCGCACCAGATCTAACCATAGTTTCAGTAATCTCTAATGCCTGTTCACCAAAGTCTGGCTGTGAAATGTATAGATTATCAATATCTACACCAATATTTTTAGCATAAACTGGATCTAGCGCATGCTCTGCATCAACAAAACCAGCAACTCCACCTTGCTTTTGAACTTCAGCAATCATATGAAGAGCTACTGTAGTTTTACCACTAGATTCTGGGCCGTAAATCTCCACTACACGTCCTTTTGGAATACCGCCTTGGCCTAATGCCACATCCAAACTAAGTGAGCCTGTAGGTGTAGTTTCAACATTCATATTAGATGCTGAATCACCTAATTTCATAATAGAACCTTTACCGTGATCCTTCTCAATCTTCGCTATAGCGGCATCTAGTGCCTTTACTTTATCATCTTTATTCATAAAAAACTCCTTTTCTACTAAACCGAACATCTGTTCGCTATCTGTATATTAATATATTTTATGGAGTATGTCAACACTTTTTAATTATAATATTTTAAAATTATTTAATCAATAATAAATCACATTTTATTTATGTGTTTATTAAAAAAGCGACCCCTAAATAGGAATCGCTCTTACTCTTTATAATTTAATACCAGCCTTTTCAATAGTTGCAATCTTTGTACAAACCGCCAAGATATGACTAGCTTTTGTAAGTTCTTCTGGTGTTGGATATGAAGGTGCAATACGAATTACACTGTCATATGGATCGATATGATATGGGAATGTTGCTCCCGCTCCTGTTAACACCATGCCGGCTTCTTTACACATCTTAACAATTTTCTTTGCACAACTGTTTTCAACGTGAAGTGAAATAAAGTAACCACCTCTTGGTTTAGTCCACAATGCGATTTCGCATGGAGCCAATTCCTCGTCAAAGACATCTAAAACTGCATTGAACTTATCTCTAAGCAAAGCTGCGTGCTTACTCATATGTTCTTTAATACCCTCGTGGTCTTTGAACAACTTCACGTGTCTTAACATATTTATCTTATCATGTCCGATTGTTTGAATGCTCAAACTATCACGGATGTGATTTACATTGTTAATAGATGATGCTAATGCTGCAATACCAGAACCTGGGAATGTGATTTTTGATGTAGACGCAAACTCAATTGCCATATCTGGGTTTCCAGCCTTCTCACACTCTTCCAAGATATCTAGAATCTTATCCTGCTTTTCTGGCTCATCATATAGGTGATGAACTGCGTATGCATTATCCCAGAAAATTCTAAAGTCCTTTGCCGCAGGCTTAAGGTTAGCAAAACGTCTAACCACCTCATCTGAATATGAAGCACCCTCTGGATTTGAATACATAGGCACACACCAAATACCTTTGATGCTGTCATCTCTTTCTACGAACTGCTCAACTATATCCATATCTGGACCGTCTTCGTTCATAGGAACATTTATCATCTCAATTCCAAAGTGCTCTGTGATAGCAAAATGTCTATCATAACCTGGAACTGGACAAAGCCACTTAACCTTATCAAGCTTACACCAAGGAGTCATTCCATTAACACCGTGTGAATAAAACTCTGAAACTTGATCATACATTACATTAAGACTTGAGTTGCCATATACGATTACATGTTCCTCTGTTGTGTTCATAATGCTAGCCATCATTCTCTTAGCTTCTGGTGGTCCATCAAGTAGACCATAGTTTCTACAGTCAAAACCATTTTCTGAAACTACTTCTGACTCACTTGTGAACACGTCAAAAAGTTCCATAGAAATAGCAATCTGATCAAGGCCCGGCTTACCTCTAGACATATCTAGATTAAGTCCCGACTCACAAAGTTTTGCATATTCTTCTTTTAAACTTTTTAATTCCTCGCGGAGCTCATTGTCCGTCATCTTTTTATAAGCGCTCATTTTAAACCTCACATCTATTAATTCTTCAAAACTTGTTTGTTTTTAATAACATAATCAATCATAGAGAATACTGTAAAGAATAGTGTTGCTGCCACTAGTACTTGAATGAAAATACCAATACCTAAAATTACTGGAGTTGGAATATTCCATTTATATAGAACATTCCAATCTTTAGCCTGTAGATAAACGATCATTACAATAGTCATAACCATCTGCAAAACGGTTTTAACTTTGCCCCACCATCCAGCGGCTAAAACTACGTTTTGATCAGCAGCTAAAATTCTAAATCCACTGATAAAGATTTCTCTACTTATAATAATAATTACACTAACAGTAAACCAAACGTGTCCTGCAAACTGTTGGCTAGTAATCAATGAATCTAAACTTATAAGCGCTGCGCAAACCAAAAGTTTGTCAGCAAGTGGATCCATAAACTTTCCAAAGTTTGTTATCAAGTTGTACTTTCTTGCAATCTTTCCGTCAAATAAGTCAGTTAAACTTGCAATAACAAATACAATCAATGCAAACAGATAATTGTTTGGCACAAAATGTGCAAGTAAAAAGAATACAAAGAAAGGAATACAAATTGTTCTAAATACTGTTAGTTTGTTTGGTAAATTCATTTAATCCTCCAATCGTTCTGTTAAGTCGCCAATCAAATCATAATCGTTTGCGCCCGTCACAGAAACTTTAACAAAATCACCACTCATCAATTCTTCGTCGGTCACGACAAAAATATTTGAATCAACTCCCGGTGCATCCATATATGTTCTACCGATGTAAGCATTTTCCATCGGAATCTTTCCCTCAATTATTGCTTCAAACTCTTCCCCTACTAAACTCTCGTTCTTATCAAAAACGATTTCCTGCTGAAGTTCCATAATCTCGTTTCGTCTTCTGACTTTAACATCTTCATCTATCTGATCATCCATGCTAGCCGCAGGTGTTCCCTCTTCTTGCGAATATGTAAACACTCCAAGTCTGTCAAACTTTGTGTCTTCGACAAAGTCCAATACTTCTTTGTGGTCTTTATCACTCTCGCCAGGGAAACCAGAAATCAATGTAGTTCTAAGAACAATATCTGGAACCGCTTTTCTTAAAGCATCAATCTTAGACTTAATCTCAGCCTGTGTAGTTTGTCTTCCCATTAATTTTAAAATCCTATCGCTCGCATGCTGAATAGGTAAATCTAAATAGTGACAAACTTTATCGTTATTCTTAATCTCTTCAATTAATTCATCATAAATATCTTCTGGATAACAATATAAAATACTTATCCATTTGATTCCGTCTATCTTAGATAGTTC
>CAMVRH010000125.1 GCA_947169835.1 uncultured Lachnospira sp.
TCATAAATAATCTCTGAAGCAAAGGAAGTATAAATTTAATAAATAAAACTCCCAAAACACCCCAAGCCATACTGAACGGAATACTAATATATTTGGCAATAGTGAGCGCGCCAAACGCACCGTAGTTCCATGATGTTGAATTCAATACCACTTCTTCTATATATCCTGCTATCCACTCTACAACGGATGCAAGAATCATAAACACAACAAACTCAATAAAAATATTGCTTTTCTTTAATGAGTTTGCCGCCACATAAGTTAGGCATGCGCCCGCTCCGTAAACTATGTTTAAGTGGCCCCATAGGAATGTTACATGGCTCTCCCATGCTCCCAGGTCAACTAATGAAAAGATACCTTCCACTATCACACCTAAAACGCATCCTACTATAAACAACCACACAAAATGGTGAAATCTCGGTTTGTAGTTTTCAACTTGCTTCATAGTTCCTCCACGCAAAAAGATATACAGACGAATCCGCATATCTTTTTATTTTATAGTTCTTCTAATTTCTTTATCTTTTCCCATAGACGTCCCTGTTGTTCGTCACAGTACTGACATCTATATAAACCATTTTCTTTGTCGGTCAAAACAAAGACATGCTTTAGTTCCTGCTCAATAGATGTAATACATCTAGGGTTTTTACAATGCAAAACATTAGTAATCTTTTCAGGAAGTTTTAGTTCTCTCTTCTCTACTAACTTTCCATCTTCAATAATGTCTACTGTAATGTTGTGATCGATAAATCCGAGCACGTCAAAGTCCACAATATCAAGCGAACCTTCTACTTTTATGATGTCCTTTCGACCCATCTTTTCACTTTTAGCATTTTTAATAATAGCAATTGAACAATCCAAATCATCAAGATTTAGATAATGATAAATCGCCATTGCTCTTCCAGCCTGGATGTGGTCTAGTACAAAACCATTGTTAATCTGATCTACATTAATCATACTTCCACCTCCATAAGTTTAAGGATTAGAGCCATTCTCACATACACGCCATACTGTGCCTGTTTGAAGTAAACAGCTCTTGGATCTTTATCTACTTTTACTGATATTTCATTTACTCTTGGCAATGGATGGAGAACTAGCATATCCTCTCTAGCCTCTTTCATCTTGTCCTTCGTCAAAATGAAACTGTCTTTTAATCTAATATAATCTTCTTCGTTGAAGAATCTTTCTCGTTGTACTCTTGTCATGTAAAGGATGTCTAAATCTCCCATTACATCATCTAAGTTTGTTACCTCTTCATATTCACATCCAGCTTCTTCTATAGCATCGCGAATATAATCTGGAACTTTTAGTTCCTCAGGTGAGATTAAGACAAACTTTATATCATCGTATCTTAATAGCGCATTGATAAGTGAGTGAACTGTACGTCCAAACTTTAGATCGCCACAAAGACCAATTGTAAATCCACCAAGTTTCCCCTTAAGACTTCTAATTGTTAGTAAGTCTGTGAGAGTCTGCGTTGGATGTTGATGTCCACCGTCACCTGCGTTTATAACAGGAATGTTAGCATTGTTTGCAGCCACTAGCGCTGAACCTTCTTTAGGATGGCGCATAGCACAGATATCTGCATAGCATGAAACTACTTTAATAGTATCTGCTAAACTCTCTCCCTTTGCCGCGGAACTAGATGCTGCCTCAGAGAAACCTAACACCTGTCCACCAAGGTTAATCATAGCCGCTTCAAAGCTAAGTCTTGTTCTAGTACTTGGCTCGTAAAACAATGTAGCTATCTTCTTGTTACGACATGCATCTTTGTACTTGTCTGGATTTTTTTCAATGTCATTAGCCAAATCAAACAAACTGTCTAACTCTTCTACTGACATATCCAAAGGACTAAGTAAATGTCTCATTGTTACCTCCATTTTCTGTTTTGCCTAAAAATGGGCAAAAAAAATTTGGGTCGCAAATTTTTGTTATTCAAATGATACATTATTAGGACAGATTATTCAAGCAGTTTTTAATAAAAATCACCACCAAATAAATTGGTGGTGATAATAATTATTTTTTAATTTTAACTTTAAGTGGTTTACTCCACTTACTATAATACTTCACATTATAGCAATACTGATATGATCTAGCTCTCACATATAGAGTTTTTTTGTTTTTCAGTTTTTTATTCTTTACTTTAACCGTGGTAGGCGAACCTTTAAATATCTTTTTGACTAGAACTTTTTTGTTCTTTTTAGCATTCTTTTTTGTCTTATAAATTCTAAATTCATAACCACTATTCCAATCACCAGGGAATAGTTCGATTGTAAGCTTTTTAGATTTCTTCTTTTTGTATGCCCTATATAATGCCGGTTTATATTTGAGCAGATTTGTTATTGTTTTATCTATCTGGTATGTATATACTCTAACATAATCTAAATATGTATGTGTTTCATAATCCTTTGAGTCAACATTTTCTCTAACTAAAGTCCAACCCTCTGGATCTCTTTCTCCTCCCAAATTTGGATCCAAAGAACCACGAAGATTCAACATCATTGGTTGATTGAATGGCCAAATAGTATTATCCTCAGTTGGATTTGAGTTAGTTGTGTAATTCGCAGGATCATATGTGGCTGAAAGTTTATTATCTATGTAAAATTCAATTTTTTTGTCATACCATCTCATTTTAAAAACATGGTATTTGCTCTTGTCTATACTATTCTGCCATATAATAGGTGAACTACTGTTAAAATCGTTAAACCTTTTTGTGTGAATTGCCTGGGTTAATAGATTAGTATGGTTTGAAAACTCAAACAAATCAACCTCTCCACAAGTAGGCCAAGGATGGTCCTTGCCCAAAAAATAAGATGAGGAGCATGCGCCTTTTCCAGGAGCCATTTTTGCCTTAATTTCTATTTCACCATATTTAAAATAAGCTCTATCATATGTATTAATACTGCCAGTATACGTTGAGCCAATAAGTACTTTTCCGTTATTACTAAAAGATATTTGAGAAGTAAGGTCTAGCAAACCATTATGAACATTTACATTTTCTACTCTAGCAGTTGAATATGTTCTACTTCCCCATCGAGGTTCAATATCACCAATATCATATCTCCAATTATTCTCATTTAATGTATTTCCATTAAATTCATCACTCCAAATTAAACTTCTAACAAGTCCACTGTTCTTGTCTATTAAGTTTTCAGGATGGCTTGAGCCATAGTATCCGGCAACACGTGTATTCATCGGAATGCCAAAACATAAACTCAAACAAATGATTAATACTAATACTTTTTTCATAAGCTCCTCCTTGGTGTAACTAGATGTTCCTAAAACAATTATACTACTTATTTCAGTGTTAAAGTATAAATTTATAAAACAATTATCATTTTTATGATAGAATATTTTATAAGTGAGGTACGGATTATGAGTCAAGAATATAAAAAACTAGAGGGATACATAGAATTCATTAGAGAAAAAACAGATATGAAACCAGATGTGGCTATTATTTTAGGATCTGGTTTAGATGCATTTGTAGATTGCTTAGATAATCAAGTTGAACGTGGCTATAGAAAAATACCAGGACATCCAATATGTACAAATGCCGCGCATAGAGGTCGTTATGTGTTTGGAAACATTGGAGATACCAACATTGTTGTTTTGGAAGGACGTCTCCACCACTACGAAGGCTACTCAATGAATGAAGTTGTTACTCCTGTTCGTGTGGCTAGAATGCTTGGTGCAAAAACACTTATCATCA
>CAMVRH010000126.1 GCA_947169835.1 uncultured Lachnospira sp.
GATTAATTAAGAGGTAGAAATGTTTAGTAAAAGAGCGAAGGCGCCAAAGCCTACCAGAGAAGACAAAAAAGATAGAAGAATACCACTAAGCAAATACGCGAGAGGTGGAAGAATTTCAAGTACAATAGGACTTTGTAACTTAGCGCTTATGTCTTTGACTATTACTATGACAGTGATGGAAAACGGCAAGTCAGGAATGTACATTGGAATTATTGTGATACTAATATTTATCTCGGCACTTATGGGATTTATCATTGGTATTAGAAGTTTTACAGAAGAAAACAAATTTTATAGATTTTCATATATTGGAACAATTCTTAACGCAATCATTTGGATTTCTATCATTTTGATATATATTGCATACATTTAGAGAGGACAGAAATGGAAGAGAGATACACATTAGTAATTGAAAAAGCAAATGAAATATTAAATGAAGCAGCAGTAGATGATAAGTTTAAGGCTTACTTTGAAGCTGCCGCAAAACTTATTCTTTTAATAGACGAGATTAAGGAAAAGAAAGAAGCAAATTTCTTTGACGAGGCCGCTTTAGAAGAATTGGAGGCTTTTAATAAAAAGTTATACGAAGAGATAGAGCCAGAAAACTATAAGTCTAGCTTTGCAAACCCAACATTTGCAGTTAACACTTTGGGCGAGGAGTATGGACAGATGCTATGCTATGTTTATGCATCTCTACGCTCAGGTATATTAAATATGTTTGAGGGTGACTTGGAAGTTGCCTTGATTAGATGCGAACTTGTAATTGAAATTTACAGTTTGTTCGAGGATGAAGAGGGGCTAACACCTGAAAATTTGAAGGATATTATCTACACATTTGAGAGAGATAATTCCGAAATATTTATGGATGTGGTTTTGGGAAGCAAGTTAGACCCAAGTAAAGATAGAGTGGCAAAGATTATTACTGAAAGTGATCTTAGCGACATTAGATATCTTTACAAATACGGAAACCACATTGGCGAGAATGAAATTAAGATGGCTAAGTTTTTAAATACGCTTAGCGATGAAAAGATAGATGAGATTGCAAGTCTTTACACTGAAGGTTACAGAAGAGGTTTTGTAGCGACAGGGAAAGATTTATCAATCAAGAGTAATGTGCAGTTAATGTACGTGCTTGGCTTTGAGAGAATAGTAAAAGCTGCTATCAAGCGTTTTGCAGATATGGGACTTAAGCCAGTTATTGGCTATGCAGACTATCAATCTACTGACATGAATAAGCAGTACGCTTTTGATCACAAGCAAGATGCAGCATTATTCTTCGACAAAGCATACATGAAGAGAAAACTAGAGACTGTGACAGCAGCATACGAGAGCAGAAAAGAAATGGCATCTCAGATGGCTGGACCTGCTAGACTTGAAATCTTTGGTGAGAAACCATTTGAACCAGAGAGCACTCCAGAAGCTATCAAGTTTACTCCTGAGCAGCAGGAATTAACAGCTCAGTATCAAACAGAGTTTACAAAAATTGTTAGAACATATATTAAGGGAGAGGAGAGAAGTTTCACTATTATCTCATTCCCTATCCCAGAGTTTGGCGATAACTTTGAAGAGTTCTTCCACGAGACAGTAAAGATTAACAGTCTTGATACTGAAAAGTATGGAAAAGTTCAGCAAGTATTGATTGATGCTTTGGACAAAGCAGAGTTTGTACATATCACTGGTAGAGGAAATAATAAGACTGACTTTACAGTGGCAATGCACGAGATGAATGACCCATCTAAGGAGACAAACTTTGAAAACTGTTTGGCGGATGTAAACATTCCGTTGGGAGAAGTGTTCACATCTCCAAAGTTGAAAGGCACAAACGGACTACTTCACGTTAGTTCAGTTTACTTAAAAGGCTTAAACTTCAAAGAACTCGAGATTGAGTTCGAAGATGGAATGATCAAAGACTACAGATGCCAGAACTTTGACTCAGACGAAGAAAACAAAAACTACTTCAAAGAAAACGTAATGTTCAATCACGAGACTTTGCCTATCGGTGAGTTTGCTATTGGAACAAACACTACAGCATACGTGATTGCAAACAAATATGATTGTATATACAAACTTCCTATTTTGAT
Source organism: uncultured Lachnospira sp. (assembly GCA_947169835.1). GTDB lineage: Bacteria > Bacillota > Clostridia > Lachnospirales > Lachnospiraceae > Eubacterium_G. Next base: position 2,079 of record CAMVRH010000126.1, read on the forward strand.
AGTAGAGAAGATGGGACCTCACTTTGCAGTGGGCGATACATGTTTTAGTTTCCAAGAAGATATGGAGACATTCAATCCAGATGGAAAGCAGATAGTTGCCAGAGAAAATGAAGTATCAGCGCTACGTAAGACTGACATTTCTAAAGCATACTTTGGCTGCCACACGGATGTGACTATCCCATACGATGAACTTGGAGACATAGTTGCTATTACAAAAGACGGCGATGAGATTAAGATTATCGAGCAGGGAAGATTTGTACTAGAAGGAACAGAGTTACTGAACGAAGCTTTGAATGAAGCGTAGGTTTGAAATAAGTGAGTAATCACGGAAAGAAAGAGGAAATGAAAATGGCAAAAGTTGGAATAGTTATGGGCAGTGATTCAGATATGCCTATCATGGAAAAAGCAGCAGCATTCCTAGATGAAATGGGAATTGATTATGAGATGAGAATTATCTCAGCGCACAGAGAACCAGATATCTTCTTTGACTGGGCAAAGAGCGCTAAGGATAACGGAATGAAAGTTATTATAGCTGGAGCAGGAAAAGCAGCGCATCTACCAGGTATGTGTGCGGCATTGTTCCCACTACCAGTTATCGGAATTCCAATGAAGACTTCAGACTTGGGCGGTGTTGACTCACTTTACTCAATCGTTCAGATGCCTTCAGGTGTTCCTGTGGCTACAGTTGCTATTAACGGCGGATTAAACGCAGGTATATTAGCAGCAAAGATTTTGGCTACAGAAGATGAAGAATTATTATGTAAACTAGAAGCATATGCTGAAAATATGAAAAAAGAAGTTATGGCAAAGGACGCCAAAATAAATGAATAAAGCGAGGAAAGAAATGGATTACAAAAGTTCAGGAGTAGATATTGAAGCGGGGTACAAATCAGTAGAGCTAATGAAGGCTAGTATCAAGGAGACAATGAGACCTGAGGTGCTAGGTGGAATTGGCGGATTTGCAGGAGCATTTGATTTGTCAGGAATTAAGGATATGGACGATCCAGTGTTGTTATCAGGAACAGACGGATGTGGAACAAAGGTGAAACTAGCGTTTGTAATGGATAAGCACGACACTATCGGTATTGATGCAGTTGCAATGTGTGTAAACGATATTGCATGTTCAGGTGGAGAGCCATTATTCTTCCTAGACTATATCGCATGCGGTAAAAATTACCCAGAAAAAATTGCTACTATAGTAAGTGGTGTGGCAGAGGGCTGTAAGCAATCTGGCGCAGCGCTAGTTGGCGGAGAGACAGCAGAGCACCCTGGTTTGATGCCAGAGGATGACTATGACTTAGCTGGCTTTGCCGTAGGCGTAGTTGATAGAAAAGATTTAATCACTGGCGAGAATATTAAGCCGGGCGATAAGCTTATAGGTATTGCATCAACAGGCGTTCACTCGAATGGTTTTTCATTGGTTCGTAAAGTGTTTGATATGACAAAAGAGTCACTTGACACTTACTACGACGAACTTGGAACTACTTTGGGCGAGGCTTTGATTGCACCAACCCGCATATATG
>CAMVRH010000127.1 GCA_947169835.1 uncultured Lachnospira sp.
CAAACCCAAGTGTGATCGACAATTGTATTGTTACTGTTAATTACTAGACATGTGTCAACTGTTCCTCTGTGTTTAGCTCCACCAACACGGTAGATTATATCGTGAAGCACTGTTGGGTTCTCTGAGTGATCCTTGTTACATCCCTCATTACCAATTTGAACTAAACTATCTGAGTGATTACCAGCGTCAATCAATAATCCTGCCAAACATACACCACCTACATCAGATACTTTGATGGCTGTATCCGCATTATCAGGAACGATAGTTGCAAGACCTAGTCCTAGAAGGATTTGATCATTCTTTGTAACCTTAAGTGGCTCGTTCACATGATAAATTCCTGGCTGGAATATAATGTTCATGCCCTTCTTGAGTTGAGCATTTAGTGACTGTGCATCATCCTTGTCTGGATTAGCAATATAGAAACAATCATCTACACTTAGAGATGTTCCCTGTCCCATATCTTCTGGTGTCCAAGAAATACCTGCTGAATCCTTTCTAAGAGCTGGCACAAATACTTTGTAGCTGTCGCTTTCTTCGTCGAAGTATAGGAATGGCTTTTCTCTGTCAACCGGAGTTTTGTTAACAACAGTATCATGACCACGTGTATGCCAATTGCTCATGCCATTTCCTTTTTTCAATGATCTCATTCCCATTCTGCTAATGGTAGTTCCAGTACATCCTTGAACCATATGATTCCAGTTTACTCCAAATGCTCTGACGCCCATATCACAGTTTCTATAATAATACTGTTGTTGTGAATTTGAACCGCACTCTTTATGGAATTTAGTATCTGCTACGAAGCCACCACTGGCCCAACCATTCCACCAATCAAATACCGCTCTTCTCTCTATGTTAAGTCTTCTAGCTGGAGCTGCCTGAGATGCGCCCCACTGGAATGCAAAGTAAGCATCGTCATTATCGTCAGTGTCCACAATAGTTGCATTCTCAAACCCAACCCAGAAGTTACATGTGGCATTGTTGTTTGATAATGCTGCAGGAACTTTAATGTTTCTTATTTTTGTTTCTGTTGGAACTTTGCTCAATCCTAACACTTGTGTGTAATAACCAATATTGATTGTATCTACATTTGCATCAGTTTTCACATAGTCTCCTGCCTTGAAAGCAAATGCATATCTATCTGTTCCAAACTGGTTGTAGTGCTGTTTTGCAAAAATATCAGCAGTTACTTTGTTTATATCAGCAGCTTTATCTGTATCATTGAACACATACATGTTCTTTCCAAACATATTGATTTCAATAGATACAGGATCAGAGAATGGTCCTATATCTGCTGAGTTTTTACCTCTTATTTTATAGTAGTTTTTATACTGTGATTCGTTTGGATTAGCGTCTACAAAGCTGGTCTCTGTAACTGTATCTAATCTCTCATAAGTACCAAAACGACTCACTGAACGGTAAACATCGTACATAGTTGAACCATTAGATGCTTCCCAATTTAATTTCATTCCGTTATCTGTTTTCTCAAGAGTAATATTTTCTACCTTTTCTGGTTTGTAATCGTCTAAAGTGGTAGCTGAAACTGGTGCACAATCTTTGTATGCATCGTTCTCACCTACTCTAGTTATTGTTCTAACCTTGATATAGTACTTAGTGCTAAGTGATAATCCCTTAATTTCAAAGCTAGTATCACCAGTTACTCCTGCTGATTTATAATTTCCATCTTCTGATGTTGAATATAAAACTTCATATCCTGAGTAGATACATTTATCTACTTCTTTCCATGAAACAGCAATAGATGTACCTGATACTTCACCTACTGTCAAATTAGTAACAGCGTTAGGTTTAGTAGTAGTGTATGGTATAAACTTTTCATTGTTTGATACCTGCTCACCTTCATCTACTTTTAATTCAACTAAGCCGAATTTCTCACCATCTAATGTGAAGTATTTACCGTTAGCATTACTTCTAAAGGCAACTGTACCATCGCCCTCTGATTCCATTCTTACAGATTCCCATCCACTAGGATTTGTTCTTCTTGGCATCTGGAACACTTTGTCGTTATCTGCTTTCCAACTTGTATTAGTTCCTTTACAAGTAAAGTTCATGATAGTCTTGCCTTCAAAATAGTTGGTTCCAGGTCCATAGTAGATGTTAAACTTTCCATTGTTAGGAACAGAAGATTCTCCATTATACATAGTTGCAACATCGATTTGGTGATCTACTACACCATCTAATGTAATAAGTTTTCCAGTAGCGGCTGATACAAAGTAAACCTCAGCATTAATTACAGGATCATCAGCCTTTACAGCTTTTGTTCCCATAGGTAAAAATCCTACTACTAGAGTAACCATCAAAGATAATGTTAATACTCTTTGCATTAATTTCTTCATAACATTCTCCCTTAACAAATATTTATTATTTTGTCGATTTTTCCGCACGTTAATCCATTTTTATTCTATAAAACAATATTGATAAAAACAATAATCTGATTATCGCATTATTCTTCTATGGTATTCATTTTTTAGTACACAAAAAAGAGAGCGGAAACCGCTCTCTTTTTCTATATAGAAAATATTATTAGTTAGTAATAACTTCTTCTGTATCTTTGTCGAAGATATGGATTTTGTTAACATCCATAGCCATAGTAACTTCGTCACCCACTCTAGCATCTGTACGAGCGTTAACCTTAGCTGCGCACTCGAAGCCTTCAATATCAAAGTGTAGGTGTACTTCAGCACCAAGAAGTTCGTAGATCTTAATCTTTGTCTCGAACTTGCTGTCTGGTGACATTTCGATGAAGCTTTCCTCATCATGAATGTCCTCAGGTCTGATACCCATAATTACCTGCTTGCCAACATATCCGCCGTCAACCAATGCCTTAGCCTGATCTGCTGGAACCTTAATGTATGTACGAGCCTGACCAATGTGAAGCATAATGTCATCACCCTGCTTTTCAACTTCACAGTCGATGAAGTTCATCTGTGGTGAACCCATGAATCCAGCAACGAATAAGTTAGCTGGCTTATCATATAAGTTCTTAGGTGAATCAACCTGCTGTACAACACCGTCTTTCATAACGATGATTCTTGTACCTAGAGTCATAGCCTCTGTCTGGTCGTGTGTTACGTAAATGATAGTAGCATCTAAGTCTTTGTGTAGTTTAGCAATCTCGACACGCATCTGTACTCTCAACTTAGCATCCAAGTTTGATAGAGGCTCATCCATCAAGAATACTTTAGGGTTACGAACGATTGCACGTCCCATAGCCACACGCTGTCTCTGACCACCTGATAAAGCCTTTGGCTTACGATCAAGCAATGCTTCTAGATCCAAGATCTTAGCTGCTTCTTTAACTAATCTTTCCTGTTCAGCCTTTGGAACTTTTCTTAGCTTAAGTCCAAATGCCATGTTATCGTATACTGTCATATGTGGATATAGAGCGTAGTTCTGGAATACCATCGCGATATCTCTATCCTTTGGCTCTACATCGTTTACCAATCTATCTCCGATGTATAACTCACCAGATGAAATTTCTTCCAAACCAGCGATCATACGAAGTGTAGTAGATTTACCACAACCTGATGGTCCTACGAAAACGATAAATTCTTTGTCTTTGATTTCTA
>CAMVRH010000128.1 GCA_947169835.1 uncultured Lachnospira sp.
CGGAGTATGTGGAACAGGCGGCAAAGAAGCTGGCTGCCTTTATGAACGAGAACCTGTGAGAGGAGAAGCGGCATGAGCGAACGCATCATAACAGACGTAACCAACGAGAGTTTTGACGTATTCCGGATGTTTGACAAACAGTGGGCTTTGTTAACAGCAGGAGATGAGAGTAACTTTAACACAATGACAATCAGTTGGGGTAGTCTTGGAACATTATGGGGTAAGCCTATCGCTACCACATATGTGAGAGAGTCTAGATACACTCGTGAGTTTATGGATAATAATGATTACTTCACAGTAAGCTTCTATCCAGAAGAATACAAAGATGTGTTGGGTGTTATGGGATCAAAGTCTGGTCGCGATATGGACAAGATGAATGACTCAGGTCTAACTCCAGAAGCAGTAGCTAACTCTATGACATTCAAAGAAGCAGAGATGACTCTTGTATGTAAAAAACTAAGCAAGCAATTAATAGAGCCAGAGAATATGCCACAGGATGTTAAGGACATGTTCTACGGCGATGAAGACTGGCACTATATGTATATTGGAGAAGTAGTGGAGGTTATTAAATAAGATGAAAAGATTATTAGTAGTAACTCTAACCGTTTTGGCGCTGTTTGCCACCACAGTATCAGCGGATGTAATTTATAAGTCAACAGACACTAAAGAAAAGTCTAAGGCTGGCAATGTTACATACGCACACGGTGTGACAGAGGAAATGTGTAAGGCTGACTATTGGGCGGCCAAGACAAAGACAGATGCCAACGAAGTTTTAATGAATGCAGAAGAGATAGATGCAGTAAATGCAAATGCTCTTAATACTAAAGGAACATATATGAATGACCTAGTAGGGCTTCCTTTAACATATAATGCATTTGAACTTAGAGATTCTTTGGCACACAACAGCGAGGTTCCATCTGATCCATGTTATATAGATGGAGAGTTGATAGATAAAAACGATTACTTTGGAAAACTAACTGCGGCTATCGGATACACAGGATATGCTGATCCTGAAAGAAACAACGACTATGCGATAGTTACAAAGACAGCAGAAGTTCGCAGCTGGCCTACATCTGATTTTGTAGGTTATAATGAAAATGATACGGATGATGAGTTGGTGCTTGTGGCACTTAATGTAAATGATCCATTTGTTATCAGACAGAGAGCAGAAGTAGATGGAAAGACTTACTACTGGGGTTATTGCGACACAGTAACTGGTTGGGTTTCATCTGAAAATGTTGCTATCTGTCAGGATAAGCAAGAGTGGGAAGAAGCTTGGCAGGTAAAAACTTCAGCCAAGGACTTTGTCGTAGTCACTCAAGATAGAATAACTCTAGAACCAAACACTTACGGCGCTTATCCATCAGACATAAAACTTAACTTTAGTTCTATATTAAAGTTAGTTTCCGAATCGGATATTCCAAAGAATATTGGTGAGAGAGGAACATGGAATAACTATATAGTTTATGTTCCAACAAGAACTAACGAAGGAAAATATGAGAGAAAGATTGCGATGATTTCAGAGCACTTTGACGTGAGCGTGGGATTCGTTCCAATGACTCAGGCAAATTTATTAAAACTATCTTTCGCGTGTCTAGGAAATAGATACGGCTGGGGTGGAATGCTAGAGTCAATGGATTGTTCAATGCTTACAAGAAATGTTTATAAGTGTTGTGGATTCGTTCTTCCAAGAAATACAAACTGGCAGCAGGCTATTCCTGGTACTAGAACAGATTTGGAAGGAAAGACTGATGAAGAAAAGATGGCAATACTAGAAAAAATGCCAGCGTGTACTATGCTATATATGCGTTCACACACTATGCTATATCTAGGAACAGAAAATGGCGTGGGATATGTGGTAAGTGATTTGGGAACAGTAGTTGACAGTGATCAAACAACAGCAAGCAGCATCCAGAGTGTAGTAGTTACACCACTTACTGCAAAAAGAGGAACTGGAGTTACATGGCTGAGCAGCTTAACAGGTGCTGTAGCATTTAAGATTCCAGTGCCTATACCAGAAACTACTACTGTAGCGCCTACAGTTAAACCTGAACCTAAACTTACACCTACTTCATTTAAGAAGGTTAAGGCTAAAAAGAAATCACTTAAGCTTACTTGGAAAAAGGTTTCAAATATAACAGGATACAAACTACAGATTGCAAAGAAGAAATCATTCAAGAAAGCAAAGACATATACAGTAAAGAAAACTACAAAGACTATAAAGAAACTTAAGAGAAAGAAGACTTACTACTTGAGAATCAGAACGTACAAGTTAGTGAAGAGTTCAAACAAAGAAATTTACACATACTCTGATTGGTCAAAAGTAGTGAAGAAGAAAGTTAAATAAAGACAAAGTAAAAGTGGTTGCCGATTAGTTTCGACAACCACTTTTTTACTGCAAAGGGCATTTAATAGGGGTTTTGTGTTATAATAAAAAGCGACTATGAGTAGAAAAGGGACTAAATAGATTTACAGAAAAGAGGCTAGAAAAATGACACAAAAGAGACATTCATTTTCAGGATCAGTAGGTTTTGTTTTGGCGGCTGCAGGTTCAGCTGTCGGATTAGGTAACATTTGGAGATTTCCATATCTCGCCGCCAAAGACGGTGGTGGATTATTCCTAATCGTATATTTAATTTTAGCAGTAACGTTTGGCTATACACTTCTTATTTCAGAAGTTTCAATAGGACGTTTGACGAAGCAAAGTCCTTTGACGGCGTATAACAAAGCTAAGCCAGGTAAGATTTGGAAGGGACTTGGAATCCTAGCTTGTATAGTTCCATTTATCATTATGCCATATTACTGTGCAATTGGTGGATGGGTACTTAAGTACACTACAGCATACGTATCAGGCGGAATCACAAAAGTTTCTGGTTCCAAAGGATTTGAAAACTTCTTTGGAAGTTTTATAGGACATCCTTGGTGGCCAATTGTATTTACAGTTATCTTCATTTTGGCGACATCCTTTGTCGTATACAAAGGTGTTAATGCCGGTATTGAGAGATTGTCAAAAGTTTTGATGCCAATTCTTTTAGTTTTGATTATTGGTATCGCAATTTTTGCTCTTACAATCCATGGCGATGAGGGAACTGGTATAGATGGTATTAAGACATACTTAATCCCTAACTTTAAAGGGCTTACAGTCACAAAGTTTATGGGTGTAGTATCTGATGCCATGGGACAGTTGTTCTACAGTATTAGTGTGGCTATGGGTATTATGATTGCCTATGGTTCATATTTGAAAGACAAAGAAAACTTAGTAAGCGCAGTTAACAAGATTGAACTTTTTGATACATTAGTTGCTTTCCTAGCGGGTGCGATGATAATCCCTGCAGTGGTAGCATTTATGGGACCTGAAAAGATGCAGGCAACTGCTGGACCAGGACTTATGTTTAATGCACTTCCAGAAGTGTTTAGTGAAATGGGAACACCAGGATTGATAGTGGGAGCAATATTCTTTGTAACAGTATTGTTCGCAGCACTAACTAGTTCCATTTCCATTTTGGAAGCGGTTGTTTCTAGTTTGATGGACAAGTTCAAATGGAGCAGAAAGAA
>CAMVRH010000129.1 GCA_947169835.1 uncultured Lachnospira sp.
CGTTATGAAAGATTTGGCTGAGAAGGATTCAAATATAAGTATTCTTAGTTTGTCTAGAAATTTTGGAAGTCATGCCGCTTGTTTATGTGGACTTGCTAATTCGACTGGAGATTGTGCAATTATTAAGGCTGCAGATCTACAAGAGCCTACTGAGTTGCTTCTTGATATGGTAGAGAGTTGGAAAACTGGAAATAATGTGGTTTTAGCTTGTCGTGAAGGTCGAGAAGAAAGCAAGACGCAAACAGGATTTGCTAATTTATATTATTGGCTTGTGCGCAAAACATCACTTCCATCTATGCCAGAACAAGGGTTTGATATATATTTATTGGATAGAAAAGTTATAAATGTATTAAATAGTTTAGATGAAAAAAATAGTGCTTTAACTGGTCAAATATTATGGAGCGGTTTTAAAACTGGAATGGTGTTTTATACTAGAAAAGCTCGAGAGATAGGGACAAGTAAGTGGACACTGCAGAAAAAAATCAGGCTTGTTTCAGATACACTTTTTAGTTTTTCAACAGTTCCTGTAAGGTTATTGGAAATAATGGGGACATTATCTGTTGCTATTGGAGTTATTTGGGCAGTAATAGTTTTGATATCTAAATATTTTGGAAGAATACCAGTGAGTGGTTTTACTACTCTGTTTATTTTTAATTTATTAAGTTTTGGTATAATTATGGTATCTATGGGAATATTGGGTGAGTATATTTGGCGGACATTTGATGCGTCTAGAAATAGACCGCCATATATTATTGAAGAATCAAATATTAAAAATGAATGTGGAATGCTTAAAAGATGATTAGATTGAGAGAATTGAAGGTTTCAGATGCACCTTACATGCTTGAGTGGATGCATGATCCATATGTTCAGAGGTGTTTTAGAAAAGATATGTTAGGTATAACATTAGAACAAGCTCAAGAATTTTGTAGAAATTCAGTGGTACCAAGTAAATTGAAAACAGGAGATGACATACATTTTGCTATTGTAGATGAAAATGATGAATATTTAGGCACTATTAGTTTAAAAAAAGTAGATTTGGAGAATAAGAAGGCCGAGTATGCAGTTACAACGAGGCAGAAGACTCGTGGTACAGGAGCGGCTTTTAAGGCTACTGGTGATCTTTTAAAGAAAGCATTTAGAGAATATGGGCTTCATAGAGTTTATCTTAATGTTTTTGCAGATAACCAGATTGCAATAAAATTTTATGAAAAATGTGGTTTTAAGTATGAAGGAGAATTCAGAGAGCATTTATTGATTAATCAGGAATACAAAAGTTGGAAGTGGTATGGTATTTTGGACTCCGAGTATAATGAAGGTGTGTTTGAAATAGAATAAGTATCCACTAAGAGATGAAATATATTTTTTAGTTATGTGGCAAAATGAATGAGGAGAGATATTAACAATGGATAAAATAATGCCCAATAGACTTGATAGAGGTTTTTTTCTTTATCAAGAAGAATTAGAAAAAAAGGCATTAGAAGTGCTTAGGTCAGGATGGTATGTTCTTGGAAATGAAGTGAGTAGTTTTGAAAAAGAATTTGCTTTATATGTTGGATCAAAACATTGTGTTGGTCTAGCTAGTGGATTAGATGCTTTGTGGATTGCATTTAGGATTCTGGGTATAGGTGCAGGCGACGAAGTAATAGTTCAGGGAAATACATATATTGCAAGTGTTATGGGAATTACGATGAATGGTGCAACACCAATATTTGTAGAACCTGATGAGTATTATAATATTGATGCTTCTAAAATAGAAGAGAAGATTACTGAAAAAACTAAAGCTGTTTTAGTAGTTCATTTGTATGGGCAGGCGTCCAATATGGCTCCAATTGTGGATCTTTGTCATAAGTACAATCTTCGTTTAGTAGAAGATTGTGCCCAAGCTCATGGAGCACAATTTGATGGACAGCAAGTTGGTACATTTGGGGATATAGGTTTTTCATTTTATCCTTCAAAAAATCTTGGTGCTTTTGGAGATGCTGGTGCTATTACAACAAATGATGCTAAGATTGCGGATGATATCAGAGTATTCAGAAATTATGGATCTGAAAAGAGATATTATAATAGAGTTGTTGGAACAAATTCGAGGCTTGATGAGATTCAGGCAGGTTTTCTGAGAGTACGGCTTAAGCATTTAGATGAGCTTGCAGAAGAGAAGAAAAACATTTGTGTGAGATATTTAAATGAATTACACAACGATAAAATTGAACTTCCGAAGGTAAGAAAAGGCGCTTCTCATATCTGGCACCAATTTGTAATTAGAGCGGAGTGTAGAGATGATTTGATAAAATATTTAGATGAGAAAGGTGTGGGAACAATTATTCATTATCCTATTCCTCCACATCTTTCTGAAGCATACCGATATTTGGGGTTAAAAGAGGGTGCATTTCCCATCACTGAAAAATATGCTAAGACAGTTCTTTCATTACCGCTTTACAATGGAATGTTTAAAGAGGAACAGGACTATGTAATTGATGCGATTAATAATTTTTAAGTTCTGTTGTTACTTGGAGAAATAAATGAATAAGGAAAGTTTCCTTCAGTTTATGAAGTTTGGAATAGTAGGCATAACCAACACTGTAATTGGATATTTGATTTATATAATAAGTCTAAAGATATTGAAATCTTTAGACTTATTTCCTGAGATTGATTTATATATAGCACAATTTATTATGTTTGTGCTAAGTGTGGCTTGGTCTTTTTATTGGAATAATAAAATGGTATTTACGCAGAAAGATGGAGAACAAAGAAATATTATTTCGTCACTTATAAAAACGTATATTTCATATGCTTTTACTAGCTTGATTCTTTCTGAGATATTATTGTATATATGGTGTAATGTTCTAGGGGTGAATGTTTATATTGCTCCAATTATAAATCTTCTACTAACGGTGCCATTGAATTTTATTATTCAGAAATTTTGGGCGTTTGGAAATCCCTAAAATGTGCATGGATACATTATAGCCTAAAGTCCGTAAGCGCAAAATATTTCGACGGATATAAAACCATCTGTTAATCCTTCATAATGAATCTGAACTATAAATTACATTTTGGTGTCACTTAAGTGGTCTATGTATTAAGACTAATAGACAACACTTTGGTGTCACATCCCGGAGGTTTATTATGTCAGATTCAAGCAAAGAACAACGTAGAACACTTGATGAGTGGTACAAACTCGTCACTCAATGCCGCCAGAGCGGTCTTAGTGATGAACAGTGGTGCTTATGTAACGGCATCAAAAAGTATTCTTTATACAGTGTAATCAAGCGACTTCGCCAAAAGGCTTATGCTGTACCAAAACCGATGCGAAACTCGCATGATGAAATACATGACCTGACGCACCTAAGCAGGACGTCGTTCAGGTGGATATCATTGATGATATCCAGCCGCCAAAGGAATATATTCCTTCTGTGGCGCCGCACCTTGATGATGATTCTTGTAACATCCGGACAGGATTCTTGAATTATCCGGACAAATGACATCTCACATTGATCTTCTTAGAATGTAATTAATTACATTCTAAGGAGGGTATGAAATGAGGTGTCTTGA
>CAMVRH010000130.1 GCA_947169835.1 uncultured Lachnospira sp.
TAGCGCCACATAGCCTCTTGTAAACCACTTCATAACACCGTAGTCTTTCACCACCAAAATGAGTGTTATAACAACTGTTGGAACCCAAATGTATAAGTAATGTGGAAATAGCGCGCCAGTAACGTGCATAACCACTGCCACTACGCATTGAATCATAAGCGCTACATTTAGCCAAACATCCTTTTTCTTTGCAATCATTGCGATTTGCAAAACTACCGCAAAGATTAGTGGTAATAAATATCTTGCTGTGTGTTTAAAAATTCTTAAGCCATCTGCCTGGAAGCTTTTAGCCATCATATATTTGAAGTTAAAAATAAATGTGGCATAGATCATGTCATCCATTGCTCCATTAACCGCAAACCAAATGAGTATTGGAATTGTTATTATTAGAGCGCCCACGACAAAGGCTAATATATTTTTAAATATATTCTTCCAAGCTTTTTGCTTGATTAAGTATATTAGGATCACTCCTGCAAAAATCAAAACTGGAATAGCATTTGTAAGTCTAGAAAATGCTGCGATTGCAAATGTAATTCCATAGAGAATTGAATATTTGTAGTTGTGCTCTTTTTCTTTGTAGGCGAAAAACTTTACTGCAAAGTACGAACTCCAAACGATAAATGGAAGTATCCACTCTTCCACTGTGTTACCGCCCTGTCCACTCATAACAAGACTAAGAACTAGAAGTGATACCAAAGTTAATACAACAGACTTTTTAGTGTTCATAAATATACTTGCAATTTTATAAACACCGAAAAGTGCTACTGTTAAGAAAATGGCTTGTAATAAAAGCATTGTGTAATCGCTTTTTGTAATACCAAATCCTATCCATTCAACTAGAATGATGATTGGGCCTTTGTGGTCGAAAAAGTCTTTGTAGGGGGTGAGTCCATCCGCCATAAATTTACCCATCGCTTTGAATATGCTTGAGTCGTATCCAAAGAATGTGTAAAGCGGCGATGTGTTCCAAGAGAAGATTACGAGAAAAATCACTGCACTTACAAAGAACAGTGATGTTAATAGTATTTTGTTTACGCTCTTACTCTTAGCCAAGTTTACTACCCTCTATGCTTCTGCCATTTAAAAAGTCAGATGCTTTCATACGTTTCTTGCCTTCTAGCTGAAGTTCATTCACCTTAAGCGCCTTACTTCCTGTAGCTATAACAAATGAATCTTTGTCCTCGCTTATCACTGTGCCAGGAACACCGCCTGCGTCCACTACATCCGCATCCCAAATCTTCATAACCTTGCCATCTAAATATGTAAATGCACTAGGCCATGGATTAAGACCACGTATAAGTCTCTCTATGCTTTCGGCATCCTTTGTAAAATCAATGTGACCCAACTCTTTTGTCATCTTTTTAGCGTAAGTAGATTTTGAGTCATCTTGTTTTATAAATGTTGCTTTACCAAACTCTAGGTTTTGAAGTGTCTTTAGAATTAACTCTCCACCTAGCTTTGCTAATTTATCAAATAGGCTTCCACCTGTCTCTTTTGGATCTAATGTGATTTCGTCCACATCTATAATGTCTCCAGTATCTAAACCTTCGTCCATCTTCATAGTACAAACGCCACTCTTTTCCTCACCGTCTATAACTGCCCACTGGATAGGAGCCGCTCCTCTGTACTTTGGAAGAAGCGATGCGTGAACGTTAATACAACCATACTTTGGCAACGTTAAAATATCATTAGACAAAATCTGTCCAAATGCGATAACAACTATCACATCTGGATTAAGCTTTCTTAGTTCTTCCACGAAGCTTTCTTCTTTTACTTTGTCGGGCTGATAAATAGGTATATTTAGTTTTAATGCAGATTCCTTAACCGGTGTGTAGCTAACACTCTGGCCTCTTCCTTTTGGCTTATCTTTTTGAGTAACTACAGCCACCACCTCGTGCTCTGTTGCTATTCTTTCTAGCGCTGGCACTGAGAAATCTGGCGTTCCCATAAATACTACTCTCATTCTGCTTCAACCTCTTGTAATTCTTCGTTATCGTAGAGTCTTCCCTCTACTTTATCTACATATACAACACCATTTAGGTGATCGTACTCATGCTGAATAGCTCTTGCTAGGAAACCTTCTGCTTCCATCTCGAACTCTTCCATGTCCGCGTTAAAGGCCTTAACTTTTACCTTCTCTGCTCTGGCTACTTTTCCAGATTTGCCTGGGACACTTAAGCATCCTTCAAATCCCACCTGAACTCCATCGCGCTCAAGTATTTCTGGATTAACAAAGACAAATGGTTTGTTATTTCCTTCTTCATCGCCCACGTCCACAACAAAGATTCTCTTTAAGATTCCAACTTGTGGCGCAGCAAGTCCAACACCATTTGCTTCATACATAGTGTCAAACATATCGTCTATTAAAATTCTAGTACGGCGGTTAACATCCTTTACTTCCTTGCATTCTTTGCGGAGGACGTCATCACCCAATTCTCTTATGTTTCTAATAGCCATGTTTCTCTCCTTTATGACTTAAAATCAAACTGAACATTTACATACTTTAGTTTGTCTGATTTATTAATTACATCTTCTAAATAGTTTTTCAAATTGATTAAGTTTGTAATACTTGTACCCTTTATATAAATGATGCTTCTGTGCACATCGTTTATAAACGAAATTTGTGGAATAGATGGTCCAATGATAAACAACTCATTGTACTTCTTTTCCTTAACCTGTTTTATAAGGCTTGCAATCTGTTCTGTGGCTACATCTAGTTTTCTCTTGTTTTTATCCTGGATTAAGATGCTAACCATATTTACAACTGGTGGATACTGAGAAAGTTTTCTGTATGGAAGTTCATTCTCGAAGAATGACTCGTAGTCTTGTTTGCAAGCTGTCTCAATTCCGTAGTTGTCTGGCGAGTAAGTTTGAACTACTACTTCGCCTTTGCCTTCGCCTCTTCCAGCACGTCCTGCCGCCTGGCATATAAGTTGGAAGGTGCGCTCTGTAGCTGTGTAGTCTGGCACGTACAAAGACATATCTGCAGCCAACACTCCCACCAATGTGACATTTGGAAAGTCGTGACCTTTCACGATCATCTGTGTTCCAACCAAAATGTCTGCATCTCCACTCTCAAACGCGGACAAGATTTCTGCATGTCCATCTTTAGTGGATGTGGTATCTCTGTCCATTCTCAATACTTTAGCCTGAGGAAACATTTCTTTAATCTCATCCTCTATGGCCTGCGTTCCTGTACCCATTCTTGAAAGGTATTTGGAACCACACTTTGGACAAACCTTTGGAAGAACCTTTTCTCTTCCGCAGTAGTGACATTTCATAGTGCTTCCGCGATGAAGGGTTAATGTTACGTCGCAGTGGTCGCACTTGATTGCCTCTCCACAATTCTTACAAGAAACAACTCTTGATATTCCTCTTCTGTTTAGGAACAACATAGTCTGTTCTTTTCTTGATAATCTATCTGTAATCAAATCTCTTAGCCTTTCGCTAATGATTGATTTGTTACCTTTTTCGTGCTCTTCACGCATGTCGATTATCTCGACATCAGGCACGTCACCTTTTTCTCTCTTCGTTAATTTAT
>CAMVRH010000131.1 GCA_947169835.1 uncultured Lachnospira sp.
GTAGAAAAAGCTGGTGCCCCAGGTACTACAGCAGCACTCGCTTTATTAAATGACCAAGTTAAAAAGGGTGGTGTAATGGCATCATCTTATGTTGGTGGATTAAGTGGTGCATTTATTCCTGTCAGCGAAGATCAAGGTATGATAGAAGCTGTGGAAGAAGGTGCGCTTACTTTAGAAAAATTAGAAGCGATGACTTGTGTATGTTCAGTTGGTTTAGACATGATTGCTATTCCAGGTGATACCAGCGCAAGCACAATATCAGGAATTATTGCTGATGAAGCAGCTATTGGTATGATTAACCAAAAGACTACAGCTGTTAGAATCATTCCTGTAATAGGAAAAGACGTGGGAGAAGAGGTTGAATTTGGCGGACTACTTGGAAGGGCTCCAATAATGCAAGTAAATAAATTCTCTTGTGAGAATTTTGTTTCTCGCGAAGGCCGAATTCCAGCACCGATTCATAGTTTCAAAAACTAAACGCTTTAAAAGACAACAAAAAAACACTGCCTAGAGAAAATTTCTGTTATTTTCGAAGGCAGTGTTTTTTTGTATTTTATTTAACAACTATTTGTCGTTCGAATTCGTTTGGTATTATTTCTTTGTATTTAGTCATATATACTAAACGGTATAAGTCGTCAGCATATAATTGGATGTCTAATAATTTTCTGTCTAGGCCAGTTGCATTGTGATAGTGTGTTGAGAATTTACTGATTAGTGGAATCTTTGAATTGTCATTTATGATTGATATAAGATTTGATGCACGGTTGATTCCGAGTAATCTAGCAGAAGTAAAGTAGTTATTATTAACTGCCTCCATAATATCGTCTTTTTTAATATTTAGCATTATATGTAATAAAACTCTTGAGATAGCAGTTTTTGTATTATTCTTAGAATCAATTTGCTTTATAAAGTTCTCTATATCTGTATAATCATTTTTCTGATTATAAATTCTGTTTCCTAATTCTTCACCCACACCTAGGTATTTACTATAGTCGTTTGAACTAAGCAATGCCTTTCCAAGTAATTGTTCAAAGTCACTTAAGAATAATGGTTTAGGTCCATCATAAAATCTGTAAGCATTAGGAGGAACAAGAGAACTAATATCATGTTTTTTCTCAAGTTCTTTTCTTATTGCCATAGCAGATACAACATCAAATGTAATGTCAGTTGATGCATGGTCAGCGCCAACACGTCTAATAGCTAGTGGTTTTAAATTAGAATTGAAGTATTTAATTGCCTTCATATATTCAATAGCTAAAATGTTATTTGGTGATTTTAGAGTAAGCTCTGTTTCATCTTCATTTATGTCTTTTGTATCTTTTAGGTATTTTTTAAGAGCATTTGATCTTGCTTTAGGGAATGATTCGCCTTCAGCCAAATGGCTCTTTAACATTGTTTTATATTCTTCTGGTTCGTGATTTAAAACACTAGCAATAATTGGAAGAATTTTAATATTATCTGTTTCGCATCCGAAACAAAGGTAATCTACACAACCTAAATCAGTCAAAAATTTAACACCAGCTCTAGCAAATGCCTCGGCTGAAGCAGTAGCATAATAAACTGGCAACTCAAAAACAGCATCAACTCCGTTGGATAATGCAGCTTTTGTACGAACTGTTTTGTCATATACGCTTGGTTCTCCGCGTTGTACATAGTTGCCGCTACAAACTACGATAACATTATCTGCGCCAGTGATGCTTTTTGCCTTTTCGATTATGTATTTGTGACCTTTGTGAAACGGATTAAATTCCGCAATCATTCCAATTGTCGCCATAACTTACCTCAACGAGTATTTTAGCATTATTAAAAACACATTTCAATTATATTATATTGTTTAATAAATTTAGATAGTATATAATGAATATGATGTATGTTTAAAGGAGAGTTTTATGAAATTTATTGACTCATTAAAAGAAAAAGCAAGAGGCAATAGAAAGACAATCGTTCTTCCTGAAGGTATGGATAGACGTACATATGAGGCTGCGTCAAAGGCAGTGAAAGACGATTTTGTAGATCTAATTATTCTTGCTTCGGAAGAGCAAAAGTATGAGATTGCACAGGATTTGGACTTGAAAGGGGTTACCTTTATTGACCCTAAAGAAGATGCAAACCTTAAAGAATATACTGAACAATTATTTGAACTACGTAAGGCAAAAGGTATGACAAAGCGTCAGGCAAAGGCATTGCTTATAAGTGATTTTATGTACTTTGCGTGTATGATGGTGCTTAATGGTCATGCAGATGGTGTTGTTTCTGGTGCTTGTCATTCATCTGCTAATACACTTAGACCATCTCTTCAAATAATTAAAACAAAACCAGGTAGTAAATTAGTATCAGCATTCTTTGTTATTTGTGTAGATGATAAAGATTCTGATGAAGATGAAGTATTTGTTTTGGGCGACTGTGGTTTGAACCAGAATCCAAATGCGGCTCAACTTGCAGATATTGCAGCAAGTAGTGCGGAGTCTTATGAATATTTAGTTGGTGAGACACCTAGAGTTGCTATGCTTTCTCATTCTACATATGGAAGTGCAGCACACCCTGATGTTACAAAAGTAATAGAAGCTACAGAAATTGCACAAAAAGAATATCCTCAATATTTGATTGACGGAGAACTTCAAACAGATGCTGCTTTGGTTCCTGAGATAGCTGAGTTTAAAGCTCCAAACAGTAAAGTGGCTGGAAATGCGAATGTTCTTATTTTCCCAGACTTAGATGCTGGAAATATTGGATATAAACTATTGCAAAGACTTGGAAGTGCAGAGGCATATGGCCCTCTAACTCAGGGTATTGCAAAACCTATTAACGATTTATCGAGAGGATGTAGCGTGGACGATATTGTCGGTGTTATAGCAATCACTGCAGTCCAGGCTCAAGAATAATATGCAAGTTTTAGTAATTAACTGCGGTAGTTCATCACTTAAGTTTCAATTGATCGATTCAGAGACTGAAAACGTTTTAGCTAAAGGTCTATGCGAGAGAATTGGAATAGATGGAAGTTCTATCACATATAAAACAGAAGAAAAAATAATAAAAGAAATTGATATGCCTACACACAATGAAGCAATCAAGGCTGTTATTGATATGCTTACAGACAAAGAAGTGGGTGTAGTTTCTGATATGAGTCAGATAAAGGCAGTAGGTCACAGAGTGGTTCACGGTGGAGAATATTTCAGTGAGCCTATTCTTTTGGATGAAGATGCATTGGAAAAGATTGAAAAATGCAACGACTTAGCACCTCTTCACAATCCTGCAAATATTATTGGTATTAGAGCTTGTATGGAAATAATGCCTGGCATTCCAAATGTTGGTGTGTTTGATACTGCATTCCATCAGACAATGGACGCGGCTAGTTATCTATACGCAATCCCAAGAAAGTTTTATGATAAATATAAAATTAGAAGATATGGATTCCATAGAACATCACATAGCTTTGTTTCAAAAAGAGTGGCTGATATTATTGGAAAGCCATACGATAGTTTAAAGACTATTGTTTGCCATTT
>CAMVRH010000132.1 GCA_947169835.1 uncultured Lachnospira sp.
GAGAAGAAAGATGACTCTAGCGCTGCTGCTTCAGATGGCGACAGTTTCGGACGTCGTCTATACAAACACTTGATGAACGGTGTATCACACATGCTACCATTCGTAGTAGCCGGTGGTATCTTTATCGCAATCGCATTCTTGATTGATACGATTGCTGGCGTAAAGATGGATGGAAACTTTGGTACAGGTACTCCTGTATCGGCTTGGTTTAAGACTATCGGTGGATATGCATTTAACTTTATGCTTCCAGTGCTAGCCGGATTTATTGCAATGTCGATTGCTGACAGACCAGGTTTGTTGGTTGGTATCGTTGGTGGTTTGTTAGCATCTAGTGGTGCTACATTTATGGACCCTGGCGCTGCTGAGACAGTTCCATCTGGATTCTTAGGCGCATTGTTAGCTGGTTTCTTGGCTGGTTGGATTATGAAGTTGTTTGAGAGACTTTGTGATCACTTACCAGATGCGCTGGAGGGTATAAAACCTATTCTACTCTATCCGTTAGCGGGACTCGGAATAGTTGGCGTTATGATGTGCGCAGTTAACCCTATTATGAGTATCATCAACACAGGTCTTAACAATGGACTTGGTTGGCTAGGAAGTCATAACTATGGCGTAATCTTAGGATTCATTCTAGCAGCGATGATGGCTATCGATATGGGTGGACCATTTAACAAGGCTGCATATGTATTTGGTACAGGAATGTTAACATCTGCTGCTGCTCTTCTAGAGAAGGGTGCGCAAATAACAGACCCTACAGTAGTTGTTTGCTACCAGGCAATGGCTGCAGTTATGATCGGTGGTATGGTACCTCCTATCGCAATCGCACTATCAACTACATTCTTCAAGAATAGATGGACAGAGGCTGAGAGAAAAAGCGGCCCAGTAAACTACATTATGGGACTATCATTCATTACTGAAGGTGCTATCCCATACGCTGCTTCTTATCCACTAAAAGTCATTCCAGCTTGTATGATTGGTTCAGGTATTGCTGGTTTACTATCATGGGTATTCGGATGTCAGCTAATGGCACCACACGGTGGTATTTTCGTAATCGCAACAATCAAACAACCATTGCTATACTTCGTAGCATTGATTATCGGTTCAGTTGTTGCTTGTCTAATACTTACATTCTTGAAAGGTAAAAATAAAAACTAAAGGAGAAACAAAATGGTATCAAAGAAACTAACAGTAGTTAACGCTCAAGGATTTCACATGCGTCCAGCATCAGACTTCGCCAAAGAAATGGGTGCATTCACATCTGAAATCACACTAAAACACAACGGTGTTGATGTTAATGCAAAGAGTCTAATGAACATAATGGCTGCTTGCATCAAATGTGGTAATGAACTAGAAGTTGTTTGCGAAGGTCCTGATGAAGAGGCGGCTTTGGCGAAGGCTTGTGAAATGATCGAAAGCGGCTTTGGCGAATAAGGAAACGAGGTGACTAAATGTTAAAAGGTGTAGCTGCCTCCGAAGGAATCGGAATTGGCAAAGTAATGATTATTGAGGAGCATTCCTTAGACTATACACCAAAGGATGTGTCTGACACAGATGCGGAAATCAAGCGCTATCAAGATGCGTTAGAGGATTTCTGTGCGGAAACTGTGGAGCAGGCTGAGGCTTTGAAAGAATCTGCCGGCGCAAAGGAAGCCGAGATTTTGGAAGGTCACATCCAGATGGCAAAAGATCCAATGATGGATGGCGAAGTAACTGGGATGATTAATGACGGCAAGTGCGCCGAGGAAGCTATAGATGTTACATATACAAAGTATATGGAAATGTTTTCGCAGATTCCTGATGAAATGATGAAGCAACGTGCGGCCGATGTCAAAGACATCAGAACTGCAATGCTTAGCATTTTGCTTGGAGTAAAAACTGTGAAGATTAGCGATGCTCCTGCTGGCACTGTGGTAGTGGCGAACGAAGTCACACCATCTATGACAGCCGGCATCAACAAAGACAATATAGTTGGTATCATCACAGAAACAGGAAGCCAGACATCTCACTCTGCTATTCTTGCTAGAGCTCTTGAGATTCCAGCAGTACTTAGCGTTGAAAACGCTACTACTTCTGTGGCTGACGGCGATCAGGTGATTGTAGATGGAAGCGAGGGCGTAGTAATTGCAAACCCATCAGATGATGAAGTTAGCGAGTATACCGCAAAGCGCGAGGAATATCTAAAAGAAAAGGCTGAGCTGGAAAACTTCCGCGGCCAACCTACAAAATCAGCTGACGGCACAGAGTACGAACTCTTCTGTAATATCGGAAATCCAGAAGATGCCAAAAAGGCTATGGCAGCCGACGGCGAAGGTGTTGGATTATTCAGAACTGAGTTCTTATTTATGGATAGAGATGCTATCCCAACTGAGGACGAGCAATTTGAAGCATATCAACAAGCTGCTCTTACACTAAAGGGCAAAGGCTTAATTATTCGTACACTCGATATCGGTGGCGACAAAGAAATCCCTTATCTTGGATTAGAAAAAGAAGAAAATCCATTTATGGGATTTAGAGCTATCAGATATTGTTTGAAGAATAAAGATATGTTCAAGAGCCAGATTAAGGCTATCCTACGTGCAAGTGCATTTGGTGATGTGAGAATAATGTTCCCACTTATCACTGCTGTAGAAGAACTTCGCGAAGGAAAAGCTTTGGTGGAAGAATGTAAGGCAGAACTTAAGGAAGCTGGATTTGATTTCAATGAGGACATCCCAGTGGGTGTTATGACAGAAACTGCTGCTTCTGGTGTAATAGCAGATTTGCTTGCTAAGGAAGCTGATTTCTTCAGTATCGGAACAAACGACCTTACAGGTTACACAATGGCGGCTGACAGAGGAAACTCAGATGTAGCTTACCTCTACTCTCCATTCCAACCTAGTGTTCTAAGAATGATTAAGAGCATTATCGAGAATGGACGTGACGCAGGCATTCCAGTAGGAATGTGCGGTGAAGCTGCTGCTGATCCAAAGATGATTCCACTGCTCATTTCTTTCGGTTTAACAGAGTTTAGTGTTTCTGCTCCTTCTGTATTGAAGGTTCGTGGAACAATCGCTAAATGGACGAAAGATGAAGCAGATAAGGTGGCTGACAAAGTCATAAGCATGACTACTGAGGCTGAAGTGTTAGAGTATTTAGACAGTGTAGTTTAATCTTTAATACGCATTAGAAAAAGCTGATTGGATTTCCAATCAGCTTTTTTATTACTTTCTTTTTGTATATAATGCTGTCACATAATAGAATCTGTGGTGATCTTCGTACGGAACTTTTTCCGCTATCACCTCATCTCCTTCTCTCACTGAAGAAAATTCCATTGGGCCACTTATAAAAACCTTACCCACTACGTTTTCATCCGTCTCAGCATCTTCCACCATTAAATACTTATACCTTACTTTGCCTCCGCCAAAGAACCCTGTCATTCCATCTCCAATATCTTCTCCTGCATTTTGAACCTCGGCTACTTTTATCTTCTTAAGAACTTTAAATC
>CAMVRH010000133.1 GCA_947169835.1 uncultured Lachnospira sp.
CCGATCTTAAGTTGACCTGATGTATGCAAATCTACAATGCTTTGTGCCTTCTTCAAATATTTAGGGAAGACAGAAGCAGTGACCTTAATCTCTTCCCCATGACAATATTCATTTGTGTAGTAATCATAGTCGATATAGTTCACTGCCAATTACCTCCGTAATATTATGAATTAGCTGGACAAGTAACAGCCTCTGTAACTGCACTTGATGCAACAGTGATAGTACCAGTAGCTGTCTTGTATCCTTCAGCAGATGCTTTGTACTTGTATGTACCAGGACGTAGGAAGAATTCTGCTTTACCTGATCCATTAGTAAGCAACTTAGCACCTTCAACGTCTACTCTAGCGCCTTCGATAGCTGCAGGAGTTGAAGCGTTGTCCTTCACTGTGAATGTAGCCTTATACTCTGTATAAGCAGTAGCAGGCTCTAAGTATGCGAATGGACAACCAGTTCTGTCTTCGTTCATACGTGTTGCTGGGTTAGGTAGAGCCCAACCAAGTCTCATTACAACTCTAAGAGCGATCATATCCTGCTGTGCTAGGTTGTACACAATCTCACCAGTTGATGGGTCCTGAATAACTCCCTCAGTAAGAATCTTAGTTGTAATATCCTGTCTGATAGAATATACAGCCTGTGAGAAGTCACCGGCTACCATCTGTGCGATTGATTTGTCGAATGAACCATTCTGTGGGAAGTACATTGGAGCACCGTCAAGAGCATAAGGTGTAGTACCCTGCATTGTCTGTGCAAAGATAGGATGTCCATCAGTGCCCTTTAGTCCTCTCAATTTAGCCTTCATTGATGTAGATGCAACAACACCGTTTACACCGTATCCTGCATCTTCAACACCGGCAAATACACCGTCTTCACCTAGAATTAGGCTGTAGTAATCTGGTGTCTGTCCAATAGAAACGTTGTTACCTGCCTGACGTGCTAGTGTAACAATATCGCTTGGCCATTCTGCAGGCTTATTCACACCAAAGATAATAGCCTGGTCAACCTTCTGACCCATAGCTTCCATAACTCTTGGTACAATCTCACCTACAATGTCAAAGCTTGCATCATCAACTACTGCCTCTGGGATAGGTACAATAACAGCTAGTTCTGCTGCTACTAAGAATACGTTTTCCCAAGCCTGTGCTGATGTCTGCTTCATACCAGTGTCACCATTTACCCAATAAGCTGTTGGTAGCATATCAAGCACTGGAACTCTAGTCTGTTTAGATGTCATATTAGGCATCTTTCTAGCTAAACCTATGAACGTAGACTCTTTAGGAAGGTCCTGTTCAATGTTGTCTACTATTTGATCTCTAATTAAAGCTTCCGCTTTTTCACGATTAGTCATAACCTTTTAATCTCCTCTCAATTATTCGCTTTTAAGCAAATCTCGAATAGCTTGATTTGCTTGGTCTTTCTTGTCATCGTGTGTATCATTGCCACTACCAGGAGTCGATGACACTGCTCTAGGTGGTGGAGTTGTGTCGTCTGTTTCAAAGAGATATGCGTTCTCTTCTTTCACAGACTTGAGAGCTTCCTCGATGTCTTTGTCTTGGTTCTTGCTCTCTTTCAATTTGTCCACATCCAAGAATGGAGCAACAGCCTTAACGTCTCTTGCGCCTAGTGACTTAGCCTTGCTCGCTAGTAAGTCGTTGAAGTCTCTGTTTGCGATTTCTTTCTCGTACTCTTTCTTGTTGGTATCAACAGTGGTCTCAAGTTCTTTAATCTTGCCTTGCATTTCATCCACGTTTACACCATCAAACTTAGCGAGTTCTTCTTTGACATCGCTTAGCTGTCCAGACAAGTTCTCATTGTCCTTCTTTAGTTTGTTGACTTCCTTACCGTGTTCCTCAAAAACGTAATCAATCTGTTCTT
The DNA here is from genome assembly GCA_947169835.1 of uncultured Lachnospira sp. Lineage (GTDB taxonomy): Bacteria > Bacillota > Clostridia > Lachnospirales > Lachnospiraceae > Eubacterium_G. Next base: position 1,873 of record CAMVRH010000133.1, read on the forward strand.
GAGTTAGTCCCTGTGCTTTCAAATCTTCTGTTTTCATAATGCTTATTCCTTTCTTAAGTTGTTTAAGGTGTTTAACTACCCACCAAAGAATATTTTGTTTTTAGGTGTTTTCTCACCAAAAAAGACACCCACAAGGGATGTCTTAATAAACGAATGGCAAGGAATCGAACCTTACCTACAACCATTATTCGTCGAAACACATCAAAAGATTATGGTTGGGCTTTCCCTCTTGGGGCCTCGTCAAAGTGGCATTACCACTAATTCGCTTACCCACAATGAACGTCCGTGTTTCTAGTTCCACAGTTCTAAGTTATTTCTTAGGAGTATGGGCTCCTTTGCCAATACCACCGAGTGTATCGTTGTACACTCTGGCCATATCGGTGTCGAGTCCCATCTTCTTTGAGAAATCTTTGTACTTTCGAGATAGCTCGTAGTATTTAGATCGTGCGCCAATTACTTCGTCGCTATCGTCTGGAAGACCGCCCTTCTTATAAAGGTCTATCTCTTCCCTTTTAGCCCTCATTGCTCTTTCAAATGCACGTTGCTTTTGAGTGGCTTCGTACTTGGTATAGTCCTTACCGTTGTACTTCTTGGTGATGTTTTCTTCTGCATTCATCTTGTCTAGTTCTTCATCGGTGTAGTTTCTCACCGACACACCAGGCACAAATGCGTAGAATGTATGTCTACAGTTGGCACCACAAAGACCGGCCACATCACCATATTCGGTCTCTTTAATAAATGACTTGTAATGCACACCGTCAACATCTATCTCTGCGTTAGGGTCTTTCTTGTTCCAATAGAACACCCTACCTTGCCACGGTTGGTGGGTAGGTCTAGCTGTGGAGTGATAGGAAGTCTCAACGAACTCAGTGTCGAGCTTATCCATATTGTCCTCGCTTATCTTGGCGGTCACTTGGTTAATACCAGTCATAAGTGCTCGCCTTACAGCTACGTCTATCTTGTTACTAACACCTGATGTATAGTCGACTGATACGACATTACCTTTGGTCATTTCCTTGACTGTCTCACGCACAAGTGAGTTATAGTCGTACGTGCCATTCAGTTTCATCATACTTGCCTTATCTAATTTAGAATGCAAGTAGTCTTTGACTGACAATACCTGGTTAGCACCATTGACCTTTGTAGCAAACCCAATTGTTTGGGTTATGTTCTTAAAGGTTCCTAGTGTCTGTTCCTTCACACCACTTATCATTTGTTGTAGTGGCTCGTTCTTCTCGAATGGGATAAAGTCTTTCCCAGACTGTAGGTAGATGGCTTCGTCTCTTGCGTAGCCTTCAGCAATTAGATCATCAAACAAATAATCAATGGCATCAATGCTCATATTAAGTGCCTCTGCTATGTGGGCTCTTATTACATCCATCGATTCGCCTAGTTGAATGCTACGGTATATTTCCCAGTCAGCCTGTCGTGTGATCATATCATTTTCAAGTATCCTAGCAATAATATCGTTCATGATACTATTGCCCATTGCTTGAAAGATTTTAACTATTGGCTCTGGTAGTTTTTGAAGTTCATCCGATGTAAACATTACTCTGTTTCATCCTCTTCCTTAGGCTCGGTTTCGTCCTCTACCT
>CAMVRH010000134.1 GCA_947169835.1 uncultured Lachnospira sp.
CATTGTCCGCGCCTTCCTTTTCCATCTCGGCAATAATGTTTTCAGTAACTATATCTCTAGGCTTTAGTTCGTTTGTGAAGCGCTCACCTTTATTGTTGTATAGAAGTGCTCCTTCGCCGCGGACGGATTCAGAAATCAAGAAACTCCTATCTGGATTCTTCTCAATATAGAAAGTCGTTGGGTGTGTCTGCACATAGTTTACATTTTTAACTTTTACACCGTGCCTGATGGCCACAGCCACTCCGTCACCTGTTATGTGTTTGAAGTTTGTAGAGTATTTATAAATACCACCTATTCCACCACACGCAAGCACTGTGTAGTCAGCATAAATAGTATCTAGTCCATCTCCATTTTTGTTTGCGATTATTCCAAAACATCTATTATCTGAACTTAGGATATCGACCATTGTCCAGTGTTCTTTAATAGTGATGTTCTTTCTCTTTTTGCACTCCTCATAAAGGTGAACCATAATTTCTTTGCCGGTGGCATCTTCGTGATACAAAATTCTCTCATTGTGGTGGGCGCCTTCTTTTGTGAATTTGAGATTGCCTTTTTCGTCGCGCGTGAAATCAACTCCTAGCTTAATTAAATCATCAATAAGCTCAGGCGATTCATTTATCATAGTCTCCACTGCTTCTGGCTTGTTCATATATCCGCCGGCGCGCATTGTATCTTCAAAGTAGCTTTCGAAGTCCTCTTCGTCTCGAAGCATACAAATACCACCCTGGGCTAGATATGAATCACTATGCTCCACAGTGTCTTTTGTAATAATCAATATTTCTTTGTCTTCAGGAAGGTTGAGCGCGCAATATAGTCCCGCACAACCGCTTCCTACTATCAATATATCTGTTCTCATGTAAGTGGCATTATAGCACAATTACTTTCATCTGACAAGACAGGTGTAAAGACACTTTACAGTTGCACAAAAAAAGACTAGGCATCAATTTGCCTAGTCTTGTATGTTTTATTTTAGATCTTCTAGTGTTTTTAGTATCAGGTCCCAGCACCTCTTCGCCGAAAGTATGCTAGCCTTTTCTTCTGTGGTATGAATGTCATCCACTTGTGGTCCAAATGAAATGGCATCTAAGCCTTCTATTTTGTCGCAGAATATTCCGCACTCAAGTCCGGCATGAACTGTACCAACTTTCACTTCTTTGCCGAACAACTCTTTAAAGTTATCTGACATAACCTTTGTGATTTTCGAATTCTCTATTGGCTCCCATGATTTGTATCCGCCGTATGTCTGTATTTCTCCGCCAAAGATTTCAGTTAGCGCACGAATCTGCTCTACTACATTCCACTTGGCAGTTTCCTTTGTACTTCTAACCAAGAATTTAAATGTCACTCTGTCATCTTCTGTTCTAACCACACCTAAGTTTAGCGAAGTCTCAACACTGTTAATCTTTGAATCAACTCTTTGAATTCCATTTGGCATGTTTGAAAGAGCAATGATAGTGGCAAGTGTTGAACCATCACCCAATGCTCTAACATCTTGTTCTCCCACTTCATTTATAACTAGGTTCGCGTCTGGGTCAGTGTTTTTATACTCTGCCTTAATCTCTTCAAAAGTTTCTTTTATTATCTTTACAGTCTCTTCTCTATTTTCTTCTAGCACGACAACTGCTGCTTCAGCTTCTGTTGGAATAGCATTGTCTGCCACGCCACCGTCCACTGTAATAATTCTCATTCCAACATTTTGGAAACACTTGAGAAGAATCCTTCCCATTGCAACTAAACCATTCATTCTATATTGATCAATAGCAGTTCCTGAATGTCCACCAGTCAAGCCTTCAATCCTAAACTCAATTACATATGGAGTGATAGGCTCTTTATTTATTGGAAGGTTGCACTCAACTATAACTCCACCTGCGCAGCCCACCACGAACTTTCCTTCGTGCTGTGAATCTGCGTTTAGTAAAATCTTACCCTTGAGGTCTGATGCATCAAGCTTTGTTGCACCAATCATTCCAACTTCTTCATCTATTGTAAACACGCACTCTAGTGGTGGGTGTTTAATTTCATCGCTATCTAGAATTGCTAGCATATAAGCTACAGCCATTCCATCGTCGCCGCCCAATGTAGTTCCCTTTGCAGTAACCCATTCGTCGTGCTCGAATTCGCCTCTAAGACCTTCGGAGTCTGATGTGTCATCCGCATGGACAATCTCTAAGTCGATGTGATCTTTTTCTAAGTCCTTGTCCACATCATCATCTTTTACGGCAACCATATCAATATGGCCCTGCAAAATAACAGGCTCTGAATTTTCATAACCGTCTGTTGCGTCTTTAAAGATGACAACATTGCCTACTTCATCTTGTCTGTATTTTAGACCACGGTCTTTCGCAAATTTTGCCACGTAGTCGCTTATCTCTTTTGTATTTCCTGAACCGTGTGGTATCTGACTGAATTCTTCAAAGAAACTCCACACTTCTTTTGGTTCGTAACCTTCTAATAATCCCATATCAACCTCTCTATAATTTTTTTATTCCTTTCATCTCATTTTTCACTTTTCCTCGTTTTGTGAAAACCGCTTTAAACAATCTATGTATCCAGAAGAAAGGAAGTAACCAGCCGTGTTTCTTAAGACTTGGATAAATAAACTCCATGCGTTCTCTCTCCATAAACATTCGTCTAAAGAAATAGCCTTTTTTAGTTTTTATCCCCATCTCTTTCTTATAGTTTTCAAACTCAAATCTCTGATACTCTTCTAGTGTTCCATAAGATCCGCTCTTTATCATAAACTTCAAAGCTTTTTCTAGTTCTTCTGTCATCTTGCCATCTTCAAATAAAGCAAACGCCAAATCCGTAATCATCTTTTCAAACTCGACATAGTTCATCTTTGGCAAAATGTCTTTGACGAAGTCCCAGTCTATCTTGTCTTTGAGTTCCTTCATTATGTAGTAATGGTCAACAATACTTCTTATGCCACATCCACCCATTGAGTAGTGTTTCTCAAAGTGCAAAAGATGATAAAGGTAAAAGTCAGTCCAAGTCATATGTTTATGGTATGGATTTGCACTGTCACTCTCAAGTCTTTCCCAAATGTTATCTGTGTACCAATGGTTCTCCTCGCTAGGTGGGAGAAGTCTTCTATGGTTTTCCACCACCAAATATGGATCTTTCTTATACACATCATGGCTATCTTCTAGTCCAACATCATCTGCCACATATTGCATTTCCTTCATGATAGAATCCATCTCATCAACTTTGCCTGGCTCTATCAAGAAATCCAAATCTCCCATCTCTCTGTAAGTAGTCTTAGGATAGATTTGTTTCAAAATGTAACCCTTAAGCGGAAGAATACCAATCTCCTTCTTCGAAGCCATCTCAACTATCATCTCTGCTTCTTCTCTTTGAAGGATGTCGATTACTTCGCATCTCTCATGCTCTCGCACCCACTGCTGCTTATCCGCACCTTCAGGTTTGTTCTGTAATTTTTCCACAGAAAAA
>CAMVRH010000135.1 GCA_947169835.1 uncultured Lachnospira sp.
ACAAAATCGTAGTTGGACATATTGATTTAATAGAGAAACACCCTGATGCAGACAAATTAGTTGTTTGTAAGGTGGACATTGGAACTGAAGTAATTCAGATTGTTACAGGTGCTACAAACGTGGAAGAGGGACAGTTAGTTCCTGTTGTATTGCACGGAGGAAAAATAGCTGGCGCCCACGGCGAAGGATTAGTTCCAGGTGGAATTAAAATCAAGAAGGGCAAACTTCGTGGTGTTGAATCACAAGGTATGATGTGTGGTATTGACGAGTTAGGAAGTTCAAAAGAATTTTTCCCAGAAGCACCAGATGATGGAATTTATATTTTCAAAGAGGGAACAGTGAAGCCTGGCGATGATGCTGTAGAGGCACTTGGACTTCACGATTCTGTATTTGAATATGAAATTACATCAAACAGAGTAGACTGCTACAGTGTGATTGGTATTGCAAGAGAGGCAGCTGCTACATTTGGAAAAAGCTTTAAGGCTCCACAGCCTCAAAAGGCAGGAGACTCTAAAGATGTAGAAAAATATATTTCTGTAAATATTGAAGACGAAGATTTGTGTAGAAGATTCTGCGCAAGAGTTGTTAAGAACGTAAAGATTGGCGAGTCACCAGATTGGATGAAGTCAAGACTTCGTGCTTGTGGCATTAGACCTATCAACAACTTGGTTGATATTACAAACTACATTATGGAAGAGTATGGTCAGCCAATGCACGCATATGATCTTTCAACTATCGAGGATAACAAGATTGTTGTTCGTCGCGCAAAAGATGGAGAGAAGTTTGTGACACTTGATGGCGAAGAGCACACACTTGATAATGAGATGTGTATGATTTGCGACGGCAAAAAGGCTGTTGGTATCGGTGGTATCATGGGTGGTGAAAACTCAATGATTACTGACGATGTTCAGGATATGTTATTCGAGGCAGCTTGCTTTGTAGGTCCAAACATTCGTCTTTCATCTAAGAGACTTGGTCTTCGTACTGATGCGTCAAATAAGTTTGAAAAAGGTTTAGATCCTAACAATGCTGAGGAAGCAATCAACAGAGCTTGTCAGCTTATTGAAGAGTTAGGAGTAGGTGAAGTGGTAGACGGAATGGTTGATGTTTACCCAGTTAAGAATGAGCCTCATCAAATTAAGTTTGACCCAGACTATGTAAATAAATTAATCGGTTTTGAACTAAGTAAGGAGCAGATGTTAAGCTACTTTGACGCTCTCGAGCTTAAGTATGATGAGTCAACAGATATGATTACTGTTCCAACATTTAGACAAGACTTGCTTGAGATGTGTGACATAGCAGAAGAGATTACAAGATTCTACGGCTATGACAATATCCCAACAACACTTCCAAGTGGCGAGGCTACAACAGGTAAGCTTTCTTGGAAACTTAGAATAGATGAGATTACAAGAAATGTTGCAAGATACTGTGGATTCTCACAAGGATATGCTTACTCATTTGAAAGTCCAAAGGTTTATGACAAGTTGTTATTACCAGAGGATGCAATCGAGAGAAAGTCTATTGAGATTTCAAATCCATTGGGCGAGGACTTCTCAGTTATGAGAACAACTCCACTTGATGGAATGCTTACATCACTTGCTTCAAACTATAACCACAAGAACAAAGATGTAAGACTTTACGAGATGGGTAATGTCTACCTTCCAAAGGAACTTCCTTTGAAGGAGTTGCCTGATGAGAGAATGCAGTTAGTTCTAGGCTTCTACGGCGAAGGAGATTTCTTCACAATGAAAGGTGTGGTAGAAGAACTTCTAGAGCAGCTTGGAATGACAAATAAGGTTGCATACGATGCTAACACTGATAAGCCATTCCTACACCCAGGTAGAAAAGCTAGCATAAACTACGACGGTAAAGAGATTGGATACTTGGGCGAGGTTCATCCAAAGGTTTGCAAAAACTATGGAATGAAGACACGCGCATATATTGCAGTGATTGATATGCCTTACGTTTATGAAATGGCTAACTTCGATACAAAGTATGAAGGAATTGCTAAGTTCCCTGCAGTTACTCGTGATATTTCAATGGTTGTTCCAAAGGAAATTCCTGTTGGAGATATCGAGGCAGTAATTGAGAAGAAGGGCGGAGCAATTCTAGAGAGTTATTCGTTGTTCGACCTTTACGAAGGTGACCAGATTGAGGAAGGAAAGAAATCAGTTGCTTACTCAATCGTATTTAGAGCAAAGGACAAGACTTTGGAAGATGCTGAAGTACAGGAATCAATGGATAAGATTCTAAAAGCTTTAGAAGAAATGAACATTCAATTAAGAGGCTAAATTAAATGCAAAGGTAGACTTAAGTTTACCTTTGCATAATTTTATTATTATGAACGAAATGAAAGTAAGCGATTATTTTTATGAGTTACCAGAAGAACTTATTGCGCAAGATCCGCTTGAGGACAGAAGCAGTTCAAGACTAATGGTGCTTGATAAAAATACAGGCGAAATAAAACATCATATTTTTAAAGACATTGTAAACATGATTAATCCCGGTGATTGCATGGTTATTAATGATACAAAAGTTATCCCGGCTAGACTGTTTGGCGTGAAAGAGGATACCGGTGCAACTATTGAGTTGCTGCTGCTTAAACGAAACGCTGATGATGTTTGGGAGACTTTGGTTAAGCCTGGAAAGAAAGCAAGAGTGGGGGCTAGAATAGTCTTCGGCGAAGGCATCTTAAAGGGCGAGATTATTGATGTGTTAGAAGATGGTAATCGCTTAATTAAGTTTGAGTATGATGGGATTTTTGAAGAGGTGTTAGACCAACTAGGAGAAATGCCACTTCCTCCATATATTACTCATAAGTTGAAAGATAAAAATAGATACCAGACTGTTTATGCAAAGCACGATGGTTCGGCGGCGGCGCCTACAGCTGGACTTCATTTTACAAATGAACTTTTGAAGGAACTAGAAGACAAAGGCGTTAAAATTGTTCACGTTACTTTGCATGTAGGCCTTGGTACTTTTAGACCGGTTAAGGTTGATAATATTTTAGATCACAATATGCACTCTGAGTATTATGTGGTGAGCAAGGAGACAGCTGACACTATTAATGAGACAAAGAAAAATGGTGGAAGAATTATTTCTGTTGGAACGACTAGCACTAGAACTCTAGAAACCGTGACCGACGAAAACGGTGTAGTGCACGAGGGCTCTGGCTGGACTCAGATTTTTATTTATCCAGGAATTGAGTTTAAGTGTATCGATGCTTTGATAACTAACTTCCATTTACCAGAGAGTACTTTGTTAATGCTAGTTTCAGCACTTGCTGGAAGAGAAAACATTTTAAATGCATATAAAGTGGCTGTAGAAGAGAGATATAGATTTTTTAGTTTTGGCGATGCTATGTTTATAACTGACAAAATGCCAGACTAGATATATAATAAAAACGATGGAAAAATATTTTGTAAAGACAATTGAAAATG
>CAMVRH010000136.1 GCA_947169835.1 uncultured Lachnospira sp.
AAGAAATAAGAGTATTTCGGTGGGGACGCATCGGGATGATATTTTATTCTTTAATAAAGATATAAATATTAGAACTTATGGAAGCCAGGGCCAAAAGAGAACAATTGCGTTGTCTTTGAAGCTGGCGGAGATTGAACTAGTTAAAAAGATTATTAATGACACACCAGTTTTACTTTTAGATGATGTGTTATCTGAACTAGATTCAGAGAGACAAAATCATTTATTAGAAAGACTAGACAATATACAAACGATTGTGACTTGTACAGGTTTAGATGAGTTTGTAGAAAACAGTATAAATATTGACCGAGTGTTTAAGGTTGATAACGCAAAAGTAAAAGAGAAGAAAATTAATTAACTTTGTAATTTGAAAGGAAGTTTTTAAATGACAGACAAACAACAAGGACAAAAAGAATATGGTGCTGATCAGATTCAAGTCTTAGAGGGATTGGAAGCTGTTCGTAAAAGACCAGGTATGTACATTGGTACAACTTCTTCACGTGGTCTTCATCACTTGGTTTACGAGATAGTGGATAATGCAGTGGATGAGGCTTTGGCTGGATACTGCTCAACTATTGAAGTTACTATCAATAAAGATAATTCAATCACTGTTAAGGATGACGGTCGTGGAATTCCTGTTGATATTAATAAAAAGACAGGTAAGCCAGCGGTTGAAGTTGTATTTACTGTGCTTCATGCCGGCGGAAAATTTGGCGGCGGCGGATACAAAGTATCTGGTGGTCTTCACGGTGTAGGTGCATCTGTAGTTAACGCTCTTTCAGAGTGGTTAGAGGTGCGCGTATGTAGAGATGGTAAGATCTATCATCAAAGATACGAGTATGGAAAAGTTGTTAAAGAATTAGAAGAAGTGGGAACAGCTGATGAGGAGAAGAGTGGAACAGAAGTAACATTCCTTCCAGACAAAGAATTGTTCGACACTACTATTTATGAATTTGACATTCTAAAAACTAGACTTCGAGAGACTGCTTTCCTTACAAAGAATCTTAGAATCGTTTTAAAGGATGTAAGAGAAGAGGAAGTTAAGGAAAGAGAGTTCCACTACGAAGGTGGAATTATGGAATTTGTAGAGTACATGAATAAAAAGAAAGAGCCTCTCTACAAAGATGTAATCTACTGCGAAGGTACAGCAAACAATGTTTATGTAGAAGTAGCATTGCAGCATAATAATGCATATTCAGAAAACTTGCTTTCATTTGTAAACAATATCAATACACCTGAAGGTGGTATGCAGGTAGAAGGTTTCAAGCGTGCTCTTACAAAAACATTAAATAACTATGCTAGAAAAAATAAGATTTTAAAAGATAAAGAAGATAACTTATCTGGTGAGGATTTTAGAGAAGGTCTTACAGCGGTTATCAGTGTAAAGATAGAAGATCCTCAGTTTGAGGGACAGACAAAACAGAAACTTGGAAACAGTGAAGCAAGAGGTGCTGTTGATAGCATAATGAGTGAGCAGATGACTTACTTCCTCGAGCAAAATCCAAGTGTAGCTAAGACTATTTGCGAGAAAGCTGTTTTGGCAGCACGTGCTCGTAATGCAGCTAGAAAAGCTAGAGAGGCTACACGTAAAACTGCTTTGTCGGTGGCTGCTCTTCCAGGAAAGTTGGCTGACTGTTCAGACAAAGACCCTAAGAAATGCGAAATATTTATAGTCGAGGGTGATTCTGCCGGTGGTTCAGCGAAGAAAGCTAGAACTCGTGCCACACAGGCCATTCTTCCGCTTCGCGGTAAAATCCTAAATGTAGAAAAAGCCCGAATCGACCGCATTATGAACAACGAAGAAATTAATACAATGATTACGGCATTTGGTACAGGTATCCATGAAGATTTCGATATTGAAAATCTAAGATACGACAAAATCATTATCATGACCGATGCCGACGTGGACGGTGCGCATATCGAAACTTTGATGCTCACATTCTTCTACAGATTTATGCCTGAGCTAATCAAACAAGGACATGTATATTTGGCGACACCTCCACTTTATAAAGTTTCAAAGAATAAGAAATCTTACTACGCATACAACGACGACGAACTAAACAGTATCATTGATGAGATTGGCAGAGATGGAAACAATAAGATTCAAAGATACAAAGGTCTTGGAGAGATGGATGCAGAACAACTTTGGGAAACAACTATGGACCCAGAAAAGAGAATGCTAAAGAGAGTTGAGATTAACGAAGACACAATGTCTGAAATCGATTTAACATTTACAACTTTGATGGGTGATGATGTAGAACCAAGACGTGAGTTCATCGAGGAAAATGCGAAGTTCGTTCAGAACTTAGATATCTAAAAACAGTAACAAGTAGATTTTCTACAGGAGATAAAAATGGAAGAAAATATTTTTGACAAAATAAGTAGCGTTGATCTGAAGGATACGATGGAAAGCTCATACATCGATTACGCGATGAGTGTAATTGCATCTCGTGCGCTTCCAGATGTAAGGGACGGATTAAAACCTGTTCAGAGAAGAATCCTTCATGCGATGGTTGAATTGAATAACGGTCCAGACAAGGCTCACAGAAAGTGCGCGCGTATTGTCGGAGACACAATGGGTAAATATCACCCACACGGTGATAGTTCTATCTACGGTGCGTTAGTTAACATGGCACAGGAGTGGAACATTAGATACCCACTAGTGGACGGCCAAGGTAACTTCGGTTCGGAAGACGGCGACGGCGCAGCTGCTATGCGTTATACAGAGGCACGCTTAAGCAGAATGTCTATGGAACTAGTTAAAGACATGAACAAAGACACAGTAGATTTTGTTCCTAACTTTGACGAGACCGAAAAAGAGCCTGCAGTTTTACCAGCAAGATTCCCTAACCTTTTGGTAAATGGAACAACAGGTATTGCCGTAGGTATGGCTACAAACATTCCGCCACACAATTTGACGGAGTCTATTAATGCTATCATCAAAATGATCGACAACAAGGTGGATGAGGACAGAGACACTGAGATAGATGAAGTGATGCAGATTATTCAGGGACCTGACTATCCAACAGGCGGCGTGATTTTAGGTAGAGCCGGAATCAATGAAGCATACAGAACTGGCCGTGGAAAGATTGTGACACGCGCCGTGACTGATGTTGAGGTGATGGATAATGGAAAATCTAGAATTATCGTGACTGAACTTCCATACATGGTTAACAAGGCAAAGCTAGTTGAAAAGATAGCGATGCTTCACAGAGATAAAAAAGTGGATGGTATCACAGACCTAAGAGACGAGTCCGACAAAGACGGTATCAGAATTGTTATTGAACTTAGAAAAGATGCAAATGTAAATGTTATTCTAAATCAGCTTTACAAGCACACACAACTTCAAGATACATTTGGCGTAATTATGCTTGCGCTAGTAAATGGAGAGCCAAAGGTTCTAAATCTTTTGGAGATGTTGACTGA
>CAMVRH010000137.1 GCA_947169835.1 uncultured Lachnospira sp.
GCTAAGCACTTCTTCCATATTTGACAATGCTTTGTCCATATAGTCTTCAATGGTAAGTTTTCTAGTAGTTTGTTTGAAAAACTTTGGAATAGCATCCTTCACATTTTCAGGCTCGATCCAATTTTTCTCACTTCTCTCAAGGAAAACTATAGCACCTAGTTTTACTTTCGCATTTTTGTTTGTGTTGTGCTTTCCACACCAAGGTGTGCCATACACATACCACTGTCCATCTATTTTTCTAATGGCTGGCTTGTCATCGTTTATAACAAATGCTTTGTCGCCAAACTTTTCAAGCCATAAATTTGTGTGTGTGGATTTGCCCATTCCACTATCAGCCGAAAATAGATAAGCGTACCCATCCACTACTACGGCCGATGAATGGAGCATTAGACCATTGTAACCAAGTAATAATCTGTGAAAGTATTCGCCCGTATAGACATACTCCATATCTTCGTATGTAGCGCCTTGTGGAAACTCACTTTTATTTTCCTCGTAGTAATTTGAATCAAAGATTATTTCAATGTCAGGCTCATCCCACTCAGTCTTTGCCAAATAGTCTTTTGCCAACTCTCTAGTCCTATCAAAGTAAGTGGTCATCAAAATCTTTAGGCCTGCTATTTCATATTTAGCTGTAAACTCATGTATTTCAGCCACACAAAACTCCATCTTCCACTAATAGTCAAAAACACCTATGCGGTTAAAACATAGGCATCTTTGATATTAATAATTATTTGTAATAATTCTCTGAACCGTATCCATAACCGTAGCCACGCTTGTAGTATTTGCCATAATATCCACTGTAATAAGCGCCCTTACCGTCTGGATCCACCTTATTAAGCACTGCACCTAATAATCTACATCCTGATTTCTTAAGCTGTTCAATCTGCTTTTGAACATATTTGTAACTAACGTTAGCCTGTGAAATTAGGAAAATCACACCGTCTGTCTGCTGTGCCACGATAGCTGGGTCAATTACCTGTCCAATAGGTGGTGTATCAATAATTACATAATCATAAGCATTTCTTGTAAGTCTAAGCATCTCTGTGAATCTCTCGTTATCAAGTAGCTCAGCTGGGTTTGGAGGAACTGGACCAGATAGAATCATATCAAGGTTATCGATATTTGTTCTGTATCTAATGCTGTCTAGTCTCTCCACTCCTGAAAGATAATGTGTTAGACCCTTAATTGCTTTATTGATTTTGTAACGTCCAATCAAAACTGATTTTCTAAGGTCGGCATCGATAAATAATACTTTACTTCCACCTTCAGCCATTGAAACTGCTAAGTTAAATGCCACCATTGATTTTCCTTCGTTAGGAACTGAACTAGTTAGTGAAATAAGTTTTACATCATCACCACAGAATTGGACATTAGTTCTAAGTGTCTTATATGCTTCTCTTGTCTTAAAATCTAAATCAGATATTTTCTCTAAATTAATATTTAACATATGACCTTACTCCTTTCCCTCTGTGGTATCATCATCCGATGAATCCTTTTTCTTTGTACTTCCATAGCCATAGCCGTAACCATATCCATAACCATAGCCTTTGCTTCTTGAACTCTTAAGCGGAATGGAAGCCAAAACGGATACACCAAGTTTCTTTTCTATATCGTCAGGAGTTTTAATAGTATCGTCTAGTACAAACATCAAGATTACTACTAGCAATGCTAAACCGAATCCAATGATAAAGCCAAGCATTGTGTTTTTCTCAACGTGTGGGCTAGAAGGAACTCTTGGTAGTGTAGCTTCGTCAACAGGGTTAACAGCTTCTACACCCTCCATAACTTCTTTTGTCTTATCATTTGCGACATCACGCACTTTGTCGGCAATCTTCTTAGAAAGCTTTGGTTCTGGACTCGTAACTTTTATATCAAGAATACGAGTATCCTCTTCCAACTCTACCTCTACCATGCCTGCCAACTGTCCAACAGTTAAGTCAAGTTTTAAGTCGTCTTTTACTTTACTCAAGACCGGCTCACTTGTAAGTAACACTTGGTAGTCGTTTGCAAGATCTGAGGCAAATGCCAAATCGCTAGATGTCAAACCACTTTGGTTAGGATCTTGTCTACTCAAAATGTACACTTTAGTAGTAGACATATACTGTGGTGTAATAAAGAACTGGGTATATGCAAATGCAATACCACCCACTAATATTCCAACCAAAATAATGATAGTCAATCTGTTCAGAATAGTTGAGAGTAAACCACGAAGATCTATCTCTATTTCGTTTCTGTTATTCTGTTCTCCCATGTCTCTTCCTTTCGATTAAATATATTCTCCTGAAATAATCATCTCTGGATTTCTTACCAATAACCACTCAACATATCTCTCGCCATACTTTGACTCGAGCAGTTCAATACATTTCTTCCAATGAATACCACGTTGTCTAACTGAGTGAGCATCTGTGCCCACAAGATGTAACATCTCATTTTCTATTAGTTTTGCGACAAACTTTCTATCTTCTCTGTATACCGATGTGGCATTTACCTGAAGGTAACATCCCATCTCAACCACATGGTTTAAATTCACTTTATTTATAGTTCCAATTCTTTTTCTAAAAGCTCTGTATCTCTCACAGTGAGCGATGATTGGAATATATCCGCCATTGACTAGCTGACTCAATGCTCTCTCTATTGTGGAGTAATCCTCCGAAGGATAAAACTCGATTAGCACATATCTGCTGCCAGCCATCGTCAAAATCCTTCCAGCATCTAACTTTTCAACCATATCGTTACACAACAATACCTCATTGCCCAGATATAGTTTTATGTCAGGGTATTTCTCCCCAGCCAATGCTTTCAACTCGGCAAAATGACTGTTCCATCTCTCAATAGAAAGATTGAAACTTTCTTCGTCGTAATGTGGGGTTAAAATAAGACTTCTAGCCCCTTGGTTGTACTCCTCACCAATCATTTCGATGGATTTTTCAATGGATTCTGATCCATCATCCACCCCAAAAAGAATGTGATTATGAATATCCGTAAAGCCCTTCATTAAAGCGTCCTCCTAAATCCCATAATCCAATAACATTTTACCAAAAATAAGGTAAATAAACAATAAAAATAGGGTTACATAAATGCATACAAAAAACTCCCTTCTAGCACTCTAGAAAGGAGTTTTTATTATTACTTAATCAAATTTATTAAATCAATTTGGTTTGCCAATAATCACTCTACCTGAGCTAACTTAGCGGCTTGATCTGCTGCTATACAACCATCAATCAACTCTTCAATATCACCGTTTAGAATTTGCTCTAATCTGTGTGATGTAAGTTTAATTCTGTGGTCTGTAACACGTCCCTGTGGGAAGTTGTAAGTTCTAATTTTTTCAGATCTATCGCCTGAACCAATCTGGCTCTTTCTAGCTGCAGATTCTTCATCCTGT